>NZ_WWFG01000001.1:1432500-1732500 GCF_026127265.1 Nostoc sp. KVJ3 | reverse complement strand
CACTACCATTATCATCCTGGTAGTAATGAAACTCCATCAGATGTGCGTCATCGCCTAGCCAAGACTACTACCGTTTTACAGCCACTTCCAGAAGATTCAATTTTATGTGCTTTTGGACATATTTTTGAGGGTGGTTATGCAGCAGGTTACTACAGTTACAAATGGGCCGAGGTGCTTAGTGCTGATGCTTTTGCCGCTTTTGAAGAAGCTGGGCTAGAAGATGAAGAGGCGATAAAAGCTACAGGTCGGCGTTATCGGGATACGGTGCTGGCACTCGGTGGTGGTCAGCATCCAATGGAGGTGTTTAAAACTTTCCGGGGTCGTGAACCAAGCACGAACGCTTTGCTTAGGCACAATGGTTTAGTCAGTGTTGCTGTAAATTAAACGATACCTCTGTAGGAACGTTGCATTGCAACGTCTCTCGCGTAAATAGACCTGCGTTGTAGGGGCAATTCATGAATTGCCCCTACAACTCAATCGCAATAAGAAACCCTCTCTGCTTTCGTCATAGTTAAGATGATTACAAGACAGAGGGGGTTCATTTTTTATTTTTTTATCGGCAGATTTTAAAGATAATACTGGCAAAAACCAGTTTCTCTGATGTTGTGTTTTTTAAACCTGCCTATTCAGTTCAGCCTATTTCCAGTCGGGAATCACGTCACCGGCTCCTTCTCCCCCAATCCCGATTCCAGTGTTGAATACTTCGGCATCAGTGAGATTTAGATCGTTCATTGATGCTTTATACACATTAGAATCGTGAATCGTGGCGCGAGTAAAATTTACTCCGTTGAGATTGGTTTGCTTCAAATTCACATTGCTTACATAAGCTGATGTTAGGTTAGCACCTGCCAAGTTTGCACCAGTTAAGTCAGCTCCTTCGAGGTTAGCCCCTACAAGGTTGGCTCCTTGGAGCTTCGAGCCTCTCAAGTCAGCACCAATCAAATGAGCGCCACTGAGGTTAGCTCCCGATAAATTACACTGGATACATTCCCCAGTTGAAAGCAGCTTTTGTAAATCCTGCGGATTTTCGGCTCTAACCGAGCTAGCGAAAAATAGGGGAGTTGCTAAGGCCATGGCCGCTAATAGCTGGAGTTTCATAATTTTCCCCCTTTAATAATCAAGTTGCGTCCGTTCTGTCCCTCACAACTCTATTATCTCACTAAAATTCGTGAGGTCAATCTATCTATGTGCTAATGAGGTGGTTTTGATATGAGACAGCTATAATAGCAAAGTAAAAAATGCCATATATCCTGTTTTTGTCTGATTTTTACTCGATAAACCCTAAAAAGCTGCTAGTGTTAAATCTCTATTAAATCTTTTTTAGGGCTTGCACTACTTGCCATAATTTGGCTAATTTGATAAGTATTTATACTTGATCAATTGATTTGATCGCAAATTAGCAAATTAGGTTAAGTCTTCAGAAATTCTTGCATATACTGATTGACTAATTCAGGCTGTTCTTGCTGCACCCAATGGCCACAATTAGGAATGTACTTGATTTGAAAGTCGCGGACAAATGCTGCGGTGTCGTAGGTTAACTCCTTGCCGAGTGCGGTATCATTTTCTCCCCAAATCATGAGTGTTGGCACTTCCAGAACGCCCCAACTTGGATTTAACATTCTCTGTTGAAAAATATTGCGGTAGTAGTTCAACATTGCTGTGAGGGCACCGCGTTTTGCCGCAGCATCTTTATAAGCGTCAATATCCGCTTTAGTAAAAGCACTCTTGTTAACTGCTGTACCTTTAAAAATTGTTTCAATTGCTTGGTAGTCTGAAGATTGTAAAAGTAATTCTGGCATCCACGGTATTTGAAAGAGGAAGATGTAGTAACTACGTTGCAACTGTTGGAAAGTGCGTAATCCTTGGGCAAATTTAGCAGGATGAGGTAGGTTAAGAATAATTAATTGCTCTAGCATTTCTGGGTGAGTATATGCAAACTTCCAAGCGATCGCACCTCCCCAATCATGACCAACTAATACACATTTTTGGTATCCTGATCCTTTAATTACTCCTTCAACATCTCTGATAAACTCAGCCATGACATAAGCTGATTGCTCTGTTGGTTTATCACTATCGTTGTAGCCGCGCAAGTCAATGGCGACTACTTTAAAATTTTGGGCAAATTCTGGTATTTGATGCCGCCAAGAGTACCAAAACTCAGGAAACCCATGCAACATCAACATTAAGGGGCCTTCACCTTGGGTAACGTAATGTAGTTTTACCCCATTGGTAGTTATATATTCGTGTTTCCAATGTTCGATTACAGACATATATTGTGTTTTTTGTTGGTGATATTCATCATTTGTAATATTCTTGATCAAAGCATCTATTAAAAGATAGTTTTAATATGGCAATTCTCCTTTAGATAGATATTGGTAAGAAATTGCCGATATTCTGACTGATTTTTGGTGAATCCGAATTTGCTAGTAGCGATCGCACCTAATATCCATGATTAGGTATTCCAGGAATATCTGCAAGACTCACCCGCATGGCTGAAGTGGGGAATAGTCGATATAATTTAGCCTTAAAAAAGATTTCTTAAGGGAAAAGACGCGTGGAATCTCAATTCTCAGTACAAGAGGTAATTAAAACTCTCAAACAGGATTTACCGACACTTTTTGAAAAAGATATTTCTTATGACATTTATACACAAGATATCTATTTTAAAGACCCAGTAAATACATTCAAATACAAATTTAACTATCGCATTATATTTTGGACTTTGCGATTTCACGCTCGGCTATTTTTTACCCAAATTTACTTTGATGTGCATGAGGTTTATCAGTCAGATGAAGATACAATATTAGCCAAGTGGACAGTGCGGGGAGTGTTGCGTGTTCCTTGGAAAGCAGGGTTGCTTTTTAATGGCTATTCAACGTATAAATTTAATCAAGATAATTTGATATACGAGCATATCGACACATGGGATCGTAAACCTAGGGAGATTTTACGGCAGTTTTGGCAAAGGGAAGAGATAGCTAATTAGATATTGGAAAAATGACCCTTACTTTTAACTCAGACATTTATAGCCACTTACTGTCTCAACATCAGCCTCGGATTATCAGGGTGTTGAGCCGACCTCAAAAATACCGTAGGGAGGGCAGTTAAACTAATAATGTTTTCCCACCAATTGGTTGATGATATAAAGTCATCAGCTGGCTAGCATTTAAAGTTTCTACGGCATAAGCTTTTCCTGTTAAGTCGCTGAATTCTACTTCAAAAACTCCAGGTTCATATTCTTCTACAATCGTTCCTACTTGACCGCGATACAATCCCAATTCTGGTAAGTCTTCGGTTATGGCAACCACATCTAATAATTTCATTGGTATTACCTCATTGCTTAGATTACATAACAGGTGACTAGGCGGGGGAAGCCTTCATTATTACGCACTATCCAAACGCTTTGAATAATTGCTTGTTTATCTGAACGATTCAGAGGAAAATCAATGATATATTTTTGACCGTATGGATTACTTTTACCAGGGATAGCATCATAATTTGCTACTGCTTGTAAAAGGATCGCTTGTAATTCTTCTGCATCATCTAAATTTAAGTCTAGTGCAGATTTAAATACACGGGCTTTGTGTTTTCCCTCTGAATGTTCTGGGTTGAGACAGTAACCCGCGATTTTATCTATTTCAACGATGGCGCATTCAGGGTTAGGAAGTTTCATAATACGTTGGCTACAACCTTTGACTCACCCATACTGCAATTCAACAGTTAAATAAAAATCAAATAGTCTCAAACTAGGGATAAAATTTAGAGATAGGATCTTTAGTTTTATATAATACGCCCTACTTTAAAAAGACTAAGATTTCACCGCCGGATACTGTTTCAACACCTGCTTTAAATATTGTCCAGTATAAGACCTAGGATTTTTTGCAACTTCCTCTGGTGTACCCACAGCAATCAATTCTCCACCTTTATCGCCACCTTCTGGCCCTAAATCTATCACCCAATCAGAACAACGGATTACATCTAAGTTGTGTTCAATTACTAATATTGAATTGCCTTTATCTACCAATCTTTGCAAGACATCTAATAATTTATGGACATCGTAAAAAGATAACCCTGTTGTCGGTTCATCTATTAAATACAATGTCTTACCTGTGGCGCGGCGAGATAACTCGGTTGCTAATTTTACCCGTTGCGCTTCCCCACCTGATAAGGTAGTCGCAGGTTGTCCTAGTTGGACATAACCCAAGCCAACATCAAATAAAGTTTGCAAACGCGCGATCGCTTTGGGGATATTCTGAAAGAAGTCTAAACTCTCCTCTACTGTCATTCTCAGAACATCAGAGATTGATTTATCTTTATACTTCACCTGCAAAGTCTCGCGGTTGTATCTTGCACCTTTACAAATTTCGCATTGCACGTAAACATCCGGGAGAAAGTTCATTTCAATCACATTCACACCCTGGCCGCTACAAGCTTCGCAACGTCCACCTTTAACGTTGAAGGAAAATTGTCCAGGTTTGTAGCCTCTAGCTTTAGCTTCGACTGTTTGGGAAAATACATCCCGAATGGCATCAAAAATTCCTGTGTAAGTTGCAGGGTTGGAACGTGGTGTACGTCCAATGGGAGATTGATCGATCACGATCGCTTTATCAATCGCGTTTAATCCCTGAATTTTATCCAAATGTCTTGGTAAGGGAACTTTCTTTGTTAAATGGTGTTGTAGAGATGGATACAGTAACTCGTTAATTAGGGTAGATTTGCCAGAACCAGACACACCAGTAATGGAGACAAGTTTACCTAATGGAATGTCTACATCTATATTTTGTAAATTGTTGCGATGGGCATTTTTAATTCCCAAACTGCGCCCATTTCCTTCTCGGCGTTCTGCTGGTGTGGTAATTACTTGCCTTCCTGATAAATAAGCACCAGTTAAAGAATCCTCTGCTGCTAATAACGCCTGAAAATCACCTTGGGCAACGATATTTCCGCCGTGAATTCCTGCACCAGGGCCAATATCAACTATATAGTTAGCTGCACGAATTGTTTCTTCATCGTGTTCAACGACAATTAATGTATTACCCAAATCGCGCAATTTCGTTAAAGTTTTGAGCAATCTACCATTATCTCGTTGATGCAAACCAATACTCGGTTCATCTAAGACGTAAAGAACTCCTGTTAATCCAGAACCAATTTGTGTTGCTAGACGAATTCGTTGGGCTTCGCCACCAGAAAGGGTCATGGCGGGACGGTCAAGGGTGAGGTAATCTAAACCGACATCTAACAAAAATTGCAATCTAGCTTTGATTTCTCTCAATACTAAATCAGCAATTTGTAACTGGCGATCGCTCAACTGAAATTGCTCAATTCTCTCCCGACAATCCCGAATTGATACGGTAGTCAAATCTAAAATTCCATATTGTCCCAACTTTACCGCCAAGGCTTCCGGTTTTAACCGTTTTCCTTGACAAACTTCACACGGTTGGTCAATTAAATACTGCTCTAATTTTTGCTTAACTAATTCTGAACCACCCTCATATTGCCGTTGCAAAATTGGAATCGCACCTTTAAAACTCTGCTTTCTTTGTGCTTCTGCGGCTCGTTCATCTTTCTCGCCATACAAAATAATTTGTTGCTGTTCTTCTGTCAGCTTGCCCCAATTTGTCTGTAACTCAAACCCATAAAGCTGTCCCACGCTATAAAGTAATTCTAGATAATAAGAATTATCTTTTTCTGACCAAGGCGCGATCGCAGCATAAACTGGCGCTTCCCAGTCGGGTACAATCAAGTCGGGCGCAAATCTCCTTAATGTCCCGATTCCATGACAGTGCGGACAAGCACCATAAGGTGAGTTAAACGAGAACAATCGCGGTGATAGTTCCTCCATTACCGCGCCATGTTCTGGACAGGCAAAATTTTCCGAAAATACTAATTCTTCTTCTTTTTCTTGTCCGTCGTCACCAAGCAAAGTCACCAGAATGGCTGCAATCCCACCCGATTGTTTGAGACACGTAGACAGAGAATCAACCAAACGCTCCTGAATATCGGCCTTTTTCACCAAGCGGTCAATTACCACTTCGATGGTGTGGGTAAAATTTTTATCCAATTCAATGGAATCTGACAGTTCGCGGATTTCGCCATTGATTCGCACGCGAACAAAACCAAGGGAAGCCAGACTTGACAAAAGCTTACGGTGTGTGCCTTTCTTCCCCCGAACAACGGGTGCAAGGATTTGGAAGCGGGTGCGGTCTGGTAATTCCATAATGCGATCGCACATCTCATCGATTGTCTGGGGTGCAATACAGCGATCGCATATCGGACAATGGGGTTCACCAGCCCGACCAAATAACAGCCGTAAATAGTCGTAAATCTCTGTCACCGTCCCCACCGTGGAACGGGGGTTATGAGAGGTTGATTTTTGATCGATGGAAATTGCTGGACTTAAGCCTTCAATGGCTTCCACATCCGGCTTATCCAGTTGTCCGAGAAATTGCCGTGCGTAGGCGCTGAGGGATTCGACATAGCGGCGTTGTCCTTCAGCAAAAATGGTGTCAAATGCTAGGGAAGACTTACCAGAACCAGAAACGCCAGTGAATACGATTAAGCGATCGCGTGGCAATTCCAAGTCAATATTTTTCAGATTATGCTGCCTAGCGCCCCGAATCCGAATGGTATTCTGGCTGTTGTGGCTGGGGTAGGGAAGATGTCCGTTCAAGGATGCTGCTAGCTGTTGGTCTGACATATTGGGCGACAAAGAGGGAGTTTCCCATGAAACAGTCCTTAATAATACTATCTTTAATCCGTTTATAGTATAGTTATTGTTCCAGATTCATTCCGTAGACATTATTCTCTCTAGAACAGATTACCCAAGCTTTGGACTTGTCAGTGGAAGAAGTGCTAATACGGTTACGATCGGAATCCCCCACTTTTAGCGACCCCCTTTTTAACCTTATAAAATATTGAATTGCTCCAAAAGTGTGTCAACACTAGCATTGTGATCCAGGAAAGAAAACAAATGCCAGTAGCGAAGTTTTCCATCTTTATCTAAGATAAACTGTGCTGGTAAAGGCGCTCCTAGTGCTTGCCCTACTTGGTAAGTACGAAATACTCGACAACTTGGGTCACTTAACAACGGCATTTTTAAGCCTAAATCTCTCACAACAATTTGACTCTGCCGTTCATCAGTACTAGTAACCATCAAAACTTCAACACCACGATCTTTAAATTGTTTGTAGTTCTCATTTAAAGCTTTGATGTGAGGAAAACAAAAGGGGCAATATTGTTTTTCAGTAAAGATGCGAGTCAAGGCGAGTAAAACTGGTTGTTTGCCTTTATAATCAGACAATTTCACTAAAGTTCCGTTAGTAATATCTGGCAGTTGAAAGTCTGGTGTTCCCACTCCCAACCTGAGTTGATTCCTAGCTGGAACTGGTAAAAAATTGCGGAAGAATCGCTTATTTAATAAGCCACTAAAATCAGTTGAAGTCAGCATAAGACAATTTTGGATTTTGGATTGTCACAGAGCTATTTGATAAGCTTTTAGATACTTTATCTATGGGGATGATTTTTAATAAAAATTACTTAAATAACTATTTTAGGACTGACGCACTTGTGACAATAAACTAAGCCTTTGCGATTACTTCGCTTCGCTCGTAATGACGTAAAATCGTAGTCTGTATGTAATACCGTTTCTTTGTGAAGCTGCATATATTTACCCCCCGATGTGTTGGGGGGACTTATTATGTGGATCTTCATAAAGAACTGGTATAAGTCCTGTATTTTATGAAAGAACCACAGATAGATACGGAGGTTGACATTGTTTAATGTATATCTCTGTTTATCTGTGGTTTTTATTGATTTTGCTCTCAACTCCAAACAGAATAGATTAGAGTTTGCTAGAACCGAGGAAATTAGACAGCAGAGAAGTAAACTTTAGACTTCACTGGATCGGGATTCATTGTCTTGTCACCAGGTTTCCAACCAGCTGGGCAAACTTCATCGGGGTGAGACTGAACATACTGAATTGCTTGTAATGTCCGCAGGGTTTCATCAACGCTGCGACCAAAAGCTAGGTTGTTGATGGTAGCGTGCTGTATGATACCATCTTTATCGATGATGAACAGACCACGTAAAGCAATACCTGCTGCTGGATCAAGAACATTGTAGGCGGCGCTAATCTCTTTCTTGATGTCGGAGACTAGAGGATAATTCAGGTCGCCAACGCCACCAGATTTCCGATCTGTTTGAATCCAAGCGAGGTGCGAGAATTCACTATCAACTGAAGCCCCAAGGACTTCTGTATTGATTTTCTTGAATTCTTCGTAGCGATCGCTAAATGCTGTGATTTCAGTGGGACAAACAAAGGTAAAGTCTAGTGGGTAGAAAAACAGGACGACATACTTACCGCGATAATCGGAAAGTTTGATTGTCTTAAATTCCTGATCTACCACAGCCGTTGCTGTGAAATCGGGAGCTTGTTGACCAACGCGGAGGCTTCCTTCGGTTCCGTAAGTAAGGGACATTAACCTAATTCTCCTTTATCGGTTTAGTAGCGTTTAAATTCGGGTCAGGTAAAACTTACCCGTCCACGCTCTCACAGTTTAATTACGATCTGTTACGACTATATCATACTCATAACGATTTTGAGTAGCCAATGCCTGATTTAGATACAAGAGAATGGTTGCTTACCAATGGCTTAGGAAGTTTTGCCAGTGGTACAGTTTCTGATGTTCGCACGCGCACTTATCACGGTTGGTTGTTTACCGCGACAAACCCTCCTTGTGGGCGGACTCTGCTATTTTCGCACCTAGACGCTAGCTTAGAACTGTCTGGGCGCGTTGTAGCGTTAGGGACAAATGTTTGGGGGAACGATCAGATTGAACTGACAGGCTATAAACTGCTGCGCTGTTTTGATATTAACCCAGTTCCCAAATGGACTTGGGGTCAGGATAACTGGCAGTTAACCAGACAATTGATGATGCCTTATGGTTGGGAAGGGAGTGGGGAGTGGGGAATTGGGAGTAGGCAAGAGGGAGCAGATGGGAGGAGCTTATCCTCTACCCCACGCCCCATGCCCCATGCCCAATGCCCCATGCCCAATACCCCCGCCCAATTTTGCCATCGAATTTTGATCCAATATCGCTATGACGGAAGTGATACAGCAATTTTACGGCTGCGACTGCTGATTGCAGAACGCAATCTTCATCGCCAGCAAACTGCTATTCCCGGATTACAATTCTCAGAATTGCTTGGGCAACAACAAGTTTGTCTACAAGCAAAAAATTCTGGGCATTTCGGTATACCTTGGTACTTGCGCTGGACACAAGGAAATTATCAACCAGATGCATTTTGGTATTGGAATTATGGATTGTCTGAGGAGACAAAACGGGGATTAGGCGACAAGGAAGACCTCTATAGTCCTGGTTACTTGATAGTTACACTGCAACCAGGAGATACAGTGACTCTAGAAGCACGAGTAGGTTTTCCCGACTCAATGACAGGCATTCTCACCTCCGAAACCTTTGCAGAAGCCGTGGAGATAGAGCAAGAAAGACTCTCCCAGATTTTTGGATGGAGTGCTGGAGGCAAAGGAGTAATAAAAAATCTATCCGCACTCCCCAATGCCCCATACCCAATACCCCATGCCCAATCTCCAATCTGGCAACAACTACTCAAAGCAAGCGATCAGTTTATCGTTTATCGAGCCTCAATTGCAGGCCCCACAGTCATTGCTGGTTATCAGTGGTTTAATAATCGAGGACGCGATACATTAATCGCCTTACCTGGGTTGGCACTAGTTCCACAGCGCTTTGATTTGGCAAAAGGAGTATTGCGAACTTTTGGGCATTACTGTCGCCACGGCTTGATTCCTAATGCTTTTCCTGATAACGATGACGAACCAGTTTATAACAGTATCGATGCGGCACTGTGGTGGATTGAAACTTTAGGACTTTATTTGGAAGCTACCCAAGACTGGGAGTTTTTGGCAGAGCAATTCTCTGTAGTCCAACAAATCCACAAAGCCTTTGTTGGCGGTACACGCTACAATATCCAGGTTGATGCTATTGATGGACTAATTAGTTGGGATGCTCGTGGCGTAGCTCTCACTTGGATGGATGTGGTAATTGGAGCATACCCTGTCACTCCGCGTCACGGGAAGCCAGTAGAAATCAATGCGCTGTGGTATTCAGCTTTATGTTGGCTGAGTCAGTGGGCAGAACGATTGAGTAACCTGAAGTTTGGCGATCCAGTGCGTCTTGGCAAGCAAGCACAGCGTTATACTCTGCAAGCACAACAAGTTAAAACCTCGCTGCAAAAGTTCTGGAATCCTCAGCTAGGTTATTTATATGACACCATTGAACCGGACGATCGCCGGAATTTTCAAATTCGTCCCAATGCTGTTTTAGCACTCTCGCTCCATCATTGTGGGTTTTCTGAACAGCAAGGGTGTCAGACACTAGATTTGGCAACTGCCAGTTTGCTTACCCCTTATGGTCTTCGCAGTCTCGATCCAGGAGATCCCGAATACAAAGGGAGATATGAGGGTAATCAAGAGCAACGCGATCGCGCCTATCATCAAGGAACTATTTGGGCTTGGCTAGTTGGCCCTTATATTCGGGCTTGGCGACGCTTTTACCCACAGCGATCGCTACCTTTTGATTGGCAACCTCTTCTAGATCACTTCTCTTCTGAGGCTTGTATTGGTTCTATTTCTGAGATTTTTGATGGCGATGCACCTCACACACCCAGAGGAGCGATCGCTCAAGCTTGGTCAGTTGCTGAGGTAATCCGCCACGTACAAAAATAATTCGTAATTATATATTTAATTTTGCATTACTACTTAACAACAAATAAAATCACTCTGGAAACCTACTCACTCTGCATTTCAAAATTATTATAAACCTTGACATTAACATTGATGTCAAGGTTTACCGTGAGAGAGTCCTTGTTAATTGATCTCTCATGCTCTACCCCCAACGTTTGGGCCAATTCACCAGAGAACACGCAGATACTTTAGCAGCTCTTTTGTGTGGCTTACTGCTATTTCTCGGATGGTTCGCTTTGCATCTCGGCTGGTTGGGATTAGCGTTCCTACTCCTACCGGCTGCTTACGTGATTGGTGGTTACGAAAGTGCGCGGGAAGGATTAACTACCCTTTTCAAAGAAAAGGAACTCGATGTCGATTTGCTGATGATTGTGGCGGCGATTGGTGCTGCTAGCCTCGGCTTATGGCGGCGAGAATATCATCTAATTATTGATGGGGCAATTTTGATTCTGATCTTTGCCATCAGTGGCGCACTAGAAGGCTATGCAATGGCGCGAACTGAGCGCAGTATCCGCAGTTTGATGAGTTTGACACCAGATACAGCAAGAGTTCTGCTTCAGGGAAAAGAAGAGGAAATTCCTATCAGTCAGTTAAAAGTGGGTGATGAGATTGTCGTCAAACCCGGAGAACTAATTCCTACTGATGGGATAATTTTATCTGGTTACAGCACCCTCAATCAAGCTGCGATTACAGGCGAGTCTTTACCTGTAGAGAAAACAGTGGGTGCAGAAGTATTTGCCGGCACACTCAACGGCTATGGGGCATTGCAAATTAAGGTACACAAACCAGCCCAAAGTAGTTTGATTCAGAGGGTGATTCGCTTAGTAGAACAGGCGCAGACAGAAGCACCGCCTTCGCAAGAGTTTATCGATCGCTTTGAAAAGGGATATGCCAAAGTCATTGTAGTAGCCGGGATATTGTTGGCAACTTTACCGCCATTCCTTTGGGGTTGGGATTGGGAAACTACCATTTATCGGGCGCTTACTTTTTTGGTGGTTGCTTCTCCCTGTGCGCTGATGGCTGCAATTATGCCCACACTGCTTTCAGGGATTGCCAATGGTGCAAGACAGGGGATTTTGTTTAAGAATGGGGCGCAATTGGAGAAGATTGGCAAAGTGAGAGCGATCGCATTTGATAAAACTGGTACTCTGACAACAGGACAGTTGCAGGTATTCAAAATAATATCAGTTAGTGAATACACCAAATCAGATGTATTAAAAGCCGCCGCTAGCGTGGAATCCTATTCAGAACATCCCATCGGTAAGGCAATTGTGGAGGCGGCTGGTGAAACAGTTCGAGTCTTGGCGGTTCCCGTCGAGTCGAAACTGTTGAACCCGAAGGGTGATTTGGATTTGGTTGGTGCAATCCAAGTGCAAGCAATACCAGGACAGGGAATTGTGGGAATTGCTCAAGAACAACAGATAATTGTGGGCAATGCCGTTTTTGTACAACGGTATGTGACAAATTTACCTGAAGAATTGCGAAAAATAGCTCAATCTTTGGAAAAAGAAGGTAAAACTGTGGTATGGGTAGCGAAGAACCCCACCCCCAACCTCTCCCCGCTAGCAGGGAGGGGAGCCGGATTTGAGGTGATGGGTGTAATTGCGATCGCAGATGAAGTAAGATCGCAAGCAGCCGCAACCATTACCCGGTTAAAGAAGCTGGGAGTTGAACAAATTGTTATGTTAACTGGAGATAATGAAGAAACTGCTCACAGTGTCGCCAAAGTAGTCGGAATCGATCGGGTTTATGCTCAACTTCTACCAGAAGATAAGCTAGATGTGATTCGCCGTCTACAGCAACAATATCAAACTGTCGCAATGGTGGGAGACGGAATTAATGATGCACCAGCTTTAGCCCAAGCATCTGTGGGTATAGCGATGGGAATATCTGGTAGTGATGTGGCATTGGAAACCGCAGATATAGTATTGATGGCAGACAAATTAGAAAAAATTGCCGTAGCAATGCATTTGGGTAGGCGATCGCAATTCATAGTCAAACAGAATATAGTCGTAGCGTTGGGTTTTATTATGTTGCTTTTGGTGGGCAACTTTCTCGGAAGTATTAACCTACCCATTGGCGTAATTGGCCATGAAGGTTCTACAGTCTTAGTTACCCTCAGTGGTTTGAGATTGCTGAATTGACACTCCCCGCACTAAAGTGACAGGGATTCTACATTCATAGACTCGCCGTTAGACGACAGGCTTGCGCCAATCGCCCAAGAGGGCAAATCTCCTGTAGCGTAAATTCCGGTATGCCCAAACTTCACGGAGTCCTAAAGGACTCAGCTAGCCTTCATCCCTTGCCTGAAGTACGGAATACGCAACTACGTTGCTGTTCCTCAAGGGTTTTCGGCATATTCCTTATAAAGCACTTTCTCTAACTGTCTAATCCGCTCTATTTGTAGCAGATTCCAGTCATCTTCAGAATAGGGCGTGGTGAACCAGGCATCTAATATTTCTTTAGCGATCGCTTCTGTAGTTGCCCGTAAACTTAATACAAGGACATTCGCGTGATTCCAAATACGCGCCCCGCGTGCAGTTTCAGCATCATGGCACAAAGCTGCACGTATCCCTGAAACTTTGTTGGCAGCAATAGATGCACCAGTACCAGTCCAACAAAAGACAATCCCCTCATCTACTTTCTGGGTTGCTACCGCCAAAGCAACTTTACTACAGCTGAGGGGCCAATCAACTTCTAAATCATTCTCGGCTAGAGAACCACAGGTTATAACTTCATGGCCACGCTGTTTAAGTTCTTGGAGTACTCTGTCAGTAAGGTTGGTGCGTTCATCACTGCCAATAGCGATTTTCATAACTGTTTGATTCTTGACCAAGTTACTTTTATCAGCATACGCGAAGCCTTTGCTTAAATTCTTTGAGGGATGATAATGTAGCCTGTGGTGCGATCGCCTAATACTAAGTTACGGTGTTCTCCCCAATACCACCAGTATGCAGCAACGTAAGCGCAAATTAGGCTATCTAGTTGGTCTTCGGTTGCTTTGAGGGCTGCGCCTGTGGTGGGGATTTCAAGAGGGAACGAACCGCAGAGGCGCAGAGGAGGAGAGAAGGAGGGGAGAATATCTAGAAGATAATTTTGGAGTTTGATTAGTTCTAGGCGGCGTTCGCTGAGTCGTCCTTTTTTGTATTTGAGGATGCGTTCTAGGTTGAATAGGTTAACGATTGCTGGGTGGGGGAAGACTTCTATTTGATATCTGCTGAGTTTTTGCGGTTCGATGGTGGGGGCGTGGGCAAAACCGCGTGATTCTAATTCTAAACCAAAGTTGATGGTGCGATCGGCGAAGGGTAGGTTTTGATTTGCTGGGTAGCAACCCGCATGATATTTACCAAAGTATTTGTGACTGAGTTTGTCGGGGAGGCGACTCCCGGTAGCGTTGGGGATGAGAGTAGGCGCATCTACGGCGATGATGGCTGGTTCCTCTGGTTGGACGCTGGAATCGATCCAAGTAAGGATGTCTGCAATGGCTTCTTTGCGGTTTAATTCAAGTAATTGCAGTTGCCCATCTATCCATTCTAAACAGCATAGTCCACTTGGTTGCGATCGCCAGCCTAAATCAATGCCAATAAACTTCATTGTCATAACACGAGTTTGCGATTATTTTCGCACTTTCGGGCAACCATTTACCTAAATTTACTTGCTAAAAATCGGGGAAAATAATCTTATAATCTTAAAAAGATTGTCTTAATTTATTTTATCTGGCAATAAATTAATCAAGATTATTCCAATGCAGATTTTATTTTTACATCCCAATTTTCCCTCGCAATTTCGCAACCTTGCGACAGTTTTAGGTAGAGATCCTAATTGCAAAGTCGTCTTTGGGACAAATCGTCGTGAAGGAGAAATACCTGGCGTTTATAAGGCCCTTTACACTCCTTCTCGTGAAGCGGCTCCCCAAACCCACCATTATGTTCGCAGTCTGGAAAATGCCGTTCTTACGGCACAGGCTGTCTATCGGGTATCAGAAAAATTAAAATCTGAGGGTTTCTTTCCAGATATAGTCTACGGCCATTCTGGTTGGGGGCCAACTTTATTTATGAAAGATGTTTTTCCCAAAGCAGAATTATTATGTTATTTCGAGTGGTTTTATCACGCTCATGGCTCAGATGCAGATTTTGATCCTAATGAACCACTAAATGCTGATGATGAATGTCGCATCCGCGTGAAAAATACGCCGATTTTGACTGATTTATATAGCTGCGATCGCGGTCTTTCTCCAACCCATTGGCAGTGTCAGCAGTTTCCTAAAGAATATCATAGCAAACTCACTGTCATTCATGATGGTGTTGATACCAATTATTTTGTTCCCAAACCAGGCGCAAAGTTAGTTTTACCAAGAATAAATCTTGACCTTTCCCATGTAGAAGAGTTGGTAACTTATGTGGGGCGAGGGATGGAACCTTATAGAGGTTTTCCCCAGTTTATGGAAACAGTGGCGCTAATTCAACAGCGAAGACCTAAGTGCCATGTAGTAGTTGTGGGAGAAGATAGGGTGGCTTATGGAAAGAATCTTCCCGATGGTCAGACTTATAAAAAATTAATGCTAGAAAAATTAAAATCATCTTTGGATTTATCGAGGCTTCACTTTACAGATAGGCTACCTTACAACGAATACCTTCAGGTTTTGCAAGCTTCTTCTGCTCATATTTATTTAACCCGTCCTTTTGTTTTATCCTGGTCAATGTTAGAAGTAATGGCAGCAGGATGTTTACTAATAGCTTCTAGAACTGCGCCAGTATTGGAGGTCGTTCAGGATGGAGTAAATGGACTACTGGTAGATTTCTTTTCTCCACAGAATATTGCTAATCGTATTGAAGAGGCGCTAAATAATCCTCAAGAAATGAATGCCATTCGTGCGAATGCGCGAGAGACAATTATAAAGCATTATGATTTAGCAAAACTGTTACCACAGCATTTACAATGGATGTTCGCTGGCAAAAATTCTCAGAGTTTGAAAAATCGCCTAAGCCCTAAAGGATTTGGCAGAAATTGAATGATTCTTTGGGGTTGAGTTTCCCGAAATTTTGGGTAAATTGAAGTTTTTTAATTGGTCAAAAGCAATAAAGCAAGGATATTTACAAATAATAAATTAATAGACTCAATGCGAATTATTTTTACCATTGCCCATTTTTTCAAACCTAGCAGCGATGGCCGTCATGCTTCCCAACGCAAAGACCCACAACCCCGATTACAGGCGTTAACTAAAAGCCTTACCACCTTACACGAATTATTTGGTAAATCTCAAAGGATCATTAATATTGCTCAACGAATAGCTTTCCCTGCTAACCAACCCCAGTCCCACGAAATAGATATTGTTATTTGCACAACTAAAGATAATCATCTTCTGAATCAGCTTTCCTTGCCATCCCATTTATATCAGCATCATTCTACTAATGTAGAACCTATGCTTTTAGGGTTTGAATGTCAAGCTGTTCTGCAAAGTTTTCTCGGTCAGTATGATTACTACTGCTTTCTAGAAGACGATCTAATTATTTATGACCCTTGGTTTTTTATAAAATTAAACTGGTTTACCCAACAAACCAGTGATTTAAATTTGCTCCAGCCAAATCGTTACGAAGTTTCCCCTTATGGTTTGGTTCATAAAGCTTATATTGATGGCGATTTGGCTTTCAGAGTAACTGCTTCCTTTCAAAATGTACAGGAGCAACAGGAACTCAAGGGTGCAATTATGAACTTACCAATTACCTTTCATCGTGCCCTCAACCCTCACGCTGGCTGCTACTTTTTGAATGCAAATCAAATGACTCAATGGGCTAATCAATCTTATTTTCTTGACAGAGATATTAGTTTTATTGGCCCTCTAGAAAGTGCTGCTACTTTGGGGATTATGAAGACATTCAAGATTTACAAAACTTCACCAGAGCAAGCAAGTTTTTTAGAGATTCAGCACTTTGGCACAGGTTTTCTGGGGCTAATTGGAGGACAGGTAGGTTTAGCAGAGAGGTAAATTTTATTTTAAAGTTTATCAAGTACCAAATGTAGGGGCAATTTATGAATTGCCCCTACAGAACTGAGATTAACTGCAATATTATTTAGATAGGGAATAAGTGCGTAGCCAATGCACTCTGCTAAACGTGGTGGTACAGCATTTCCAATTTGCCATATAGCCTTTTTCATAGAACCTTCAAAAATAAAGGAATCTGGAAATGTCTGCAATCTTGCCATTTCACGAGCGGAAATAACCCGGTTTAAATATGGGTGAATATGAGTACCACCATGATTTTCTTTAACAGTCATACTTGGTTTGCCAGGATATTGACGCTTGAAAGCATCCACATATTTTGTATATAAAGAACCACCAGGAGGAACTTTAGCAATTCGTTCCATATACTCAGGTGAATGCTTAGTCCATACATGGTTAATCTCTGGAATTGGGGTATATGCTGGTAAATCAGAAATAGCTGACTCAATAGGTTTATATTCTTTGGGTAATAACTGAGCTTTGGGATAAGGGTTTGGCATTCCAAATCTGTTAGCAATAAAGATGACTCTTGGGCGAATTTGTGGAACTCCATAAGCAGCAGATTCCAGAATTGCTATAGATATATGAGGATAGCCAATAGATTCAAAAGCTTCAATAATTGCTTGCTTCACATTCCCGTTTTGAATTGTCAGAATTCCTGGTACATTTTCCATTACTACATACCAGGGACGTATTTCTGATACAACTCGCACAAACTCATAAAATAACCGATTTCGAGGGTCTTTAGGGTCGCGTTTCCCTGCTACAGAAAAGCCTTGACATGGTGGCCCACCAACAACAAGATGTATCTCAGGTGAACCGATTTTTTGTATTAAATCTTGGGAAGAAAATTGTTCGATGTTACCACAAAAATGATGACTATGTGGAAAATTTCTTTGATGAGTTGCAGAAGCAATTGGATTGATTTCAACACTAGCTAATGGTTTAAATCCAGCTTGAACTAGACCTTGGGTTATTCCTCCGGCTCCGCAGAATAAATCTATAAAGGTGTATTGAGATGATGATATTGATACTGAATCAACATCAATATATACCTTATATGGATCTGGATCATTTTTCTCTAATTCTCGTTGGATACGTTCATAACGTCCTAACTTAGGTTTCTTTTGTTTTTTAGGAGGTTCTCGATCATCTTCGTTAGAAAAAAAAGAAAGTTGTGTTTCTTGCATTTGATACAATATATCAAATTAAGCTTAATTAGGATATATTGTAAACTATAAGTTTAGTTTTGGTGAATTATGATTAATCCGATCGCTATTTATCAAAACACATTCATTAGCGATCGCAAAAAGACCTTGATTTTCAGGTAGGGGTATTACCCCGCCAGCGTTTAATTTTGTGTAAGTCCTATGAACATTATTGAGGTTTTGATGTTTAAATTAGAACCATAATAAAAAGCAAAGTTCAGGCGAAGCTCTTATGCTGACATTTACCCAACTTAAACCACCTAATCACAATGCTGTAGTCACCTTAACTCTGGCGCTGACAGCAGAAGAACGTACCCGTAGTCGTCATCGCTTTGAAACGGAAGACGGTAAAGTTGTGTTTTTACATTTACCCAGAGGAACTGTTTTACACGATGGCGATATTATTCAAGAAGAAACCCATAGCAGTTTAATCAGAATTACTGCTAAACCAGAAATAGTGCTGACGGCCTTTGCCCAAACACCACTTTTATTACTACGGGCAGCATACCATTTAGGAAATCGTCATGTACCTGTAGAAATTACTCCAACTTATTTACGCCTGTCGTCAGATTCAGTTTTACGCACGATGTTGGAACAACTGGGGTTAGAAGTTAAAGAGGAAATTTTACCGTTTCAGCCAGAATTAGGAGCTTATGGACAACACCATCATACTCACTGATAGCCATCTTTTGAGTATTTTGCAGTTAGCTAGCCCTGCTTTGCCTGTGGGAGCATATAGCTATTCTGAAGGCTTGGAAATGCTGGTGGAAAATGGTACGATCGCTAGCCACACAAATCTCAAAGATTGGTTAAAAGCAGAGTTGCTGTATGGGGCAATTCGCTTAGAAGCGGCGGTGATGGTACGATCGCAGCAATCGGCAAAAATGAATGATGTAGAGTCGCTATGCCGTTGGAATCTCTGGTTATCCGCTGCAAGGGAAACAGAAGAATTACGCGCCTCTAGTTGGCAGATGGGGCGATCGCTGATCCAATTACTTGGTAAACTAGAACCGCAAACTATACCTATTGCCGATGCTGTCGGTAATCCTTGCAATTATGCGATCGCTTTTGGTATTGCCGTTGCCCATTGGCAAATTAGCATCAAAGCCGCATTACTCGGATATCTGCATAGTTGGGCAAGTAATTTGATTACTGCTGGCGTGAAACTTATTCCCCTTGGACAAACCGCAGGACAGAGGTTATTGCTAGATTTGCAACCATTATTTAGCACTGCGGCGTTACAAATTCTCGCGTTGGAAGATGATGAACTCGCCTGTTGTAGTTGGGGTTTGTCGCTGGCGAGTATGCAGCATGAAACACAGTATACAAGGTTGTTTAGGAGTTAGGAGTTAGGAGTTAGGAGTTTGGAGTTATGAATGCATTTAGAGTGGGAGTTGCTGGCCCGGTGGGTTCGGGGAAGACGGCTTTGGTGGATGCTTTATGTAAGGGATTACGCGAGCATTATCAGATTGCGGTAGTGACGAATGATATTTATACTCAAGAGGATGCTCAGTTTTTAGTACGTTCTCAGGCATTGGATAGCGATCGCATTTTGGGTGTAGAGACTGGTGGTTGTCCTCATACTGCTATCCGCGAAGATGCTTCGATGAATTTGGCGGCAATTGAACAATTAGAAGAACGTTTTATCGATTTGAATTTAGTGTTTTTAGAAAGTGGTGGCGATAATTTGGCTGCTACTTTTAGTCCCGAATTGGTGGATTTAACAATTTACGTCATTGATGTTGCCGCTGGTGATAAAATTCCTCGCAAAGGTGGCCCCGGTATTACCAAGTCTGATTTGTTGGTAATTAACAAAATTGATTTAGCACCTTATGTCGGTGCAGATTTAAGCGTGATGGAACGAGATGCTAAAAAAATGCGTGGGGATAAACCTTTTATTTTTACTAATTTGAAAACTCAGTCTGGACTTCCAGATGTAATTAACTTTGTTTGCACAAATATCTGTTAAAGCCGGAGAACCCCACCATAACCCTCCCCTTTACAAGGGGAGGGAACCAGATTTAATTTCTTATTTCCCCCCAATACATTGGGGGAATTAAGGGGTGTAACACGCCCTGGTTCTAATGTTGACTATAAAGCCCTCAGATGACGACTTCGCACCCGTTCAGCACTACCAGTAGGAATTGCAGCAATTAATTTTTGCGTGTATTCCTCTTTAGGTTCCAAGTAAATGCTTTCGGCTGTGCCTTCTTCAACAATTTGACCGCGATTCATGACTAAAATGCGATCGCTCATAAATTTAACCACACTTAAATCGTGAGAAATAAAGATATAAGTAAGCTGAAAATCTGACTGTAATTCTTTAAGGAGATTTAATACCTGCGCCTGTACTGAAACATCCAGCGCCGAAACTGATTCATCGCAGATGATAAACTTAGGATTCAATGCCAAAGAACGAGCTATACAAATCCGTTGGCGTTGACCACCAGAAAACTGATGCGGATAGAAGTTAATCGCATCTGCATTCAACCCCACCCGTTCTAAAAGTTCGGCTACTCGCTGCCTTCGTTGTTGCTTAGTCTTACCAACGGTGTGAATTAACAACGGTTCCATCACCGCGTCCCCAATCTTCATCCGTGGGTCAAGGGAACTAAAAGGATTTTGAAAAACTATTTGCATTTCCCGCCGCAGTTTTTGCAACCGTTCTCCCTTGAGGCTAGTAATATCTTGTTTTTCAAAGATAATCTGACCACTCATCGGTTCAATCAAGCGCAGCAAGGTTCTACCAAGGGTGGTTTTCCCGCAACCAGATTCTCCCACCAAACCTAGTGTTTCCCCTGGTTTGACATCAAAAGAAACGCCATTCACTGCCATATTGTAGCGTTTTGTCCCACCAAATACCCCGCGCACCGGAAAACCAACTTTCAGGTTGCGGATTTGCAGCAGGGGTTCCTTTTTATCGAAGTTTGCCAATCTTGCAGCAATCTCTTCTGTGGTGACTTCTGTAGGTTGTGCGGGTTCTTTCGGCTGAATTACTACTAGTCCCGTTGCTGTCTCTTCTGCACTCATGTAGTCAGAAACGGTGAGTAATTTTTGGGGACGGCGGTTGAGTGTGGGGCGACAAGCTATCAAACCTTTAGTATATGGATGCTGGGGAGTGCTGAAAATTTGCCGAGAAGTACCAGATTCGACAACTTTGCCTTTATACATCACCGCTACTTCGTCAGCAATTTCCGAAATTAACCCCAAATCGTGGGTGATGAAAATCATTGCCATGTCACGACTTTGTTGCAATTCTCGCAATAACTCCAAAATAGTCGCTTGCACCGTCACATCTAAAGCTGTGGTTGGTTCATCGGCAATTAAGATTAATGGGTTGCAAGAAATTGCCATTGCAATCATCACCCGTTGCAACTGACCCCCAGAAAGTTCATGAGGGTAGCGTTCCAGCATGGCTTCTTTGTGTTCTTTAAGCAACCGTGCTAATTTTGATGGTTCTGGTTTTGATGAAGTTTCGGTATACTGCTGCTGGATCTCCTCATCACTAGGTAAAAGTTTAACTTCTTGCAAACCTGCGATCGCAATTTGTCGTGCTTGGGCTGCTGACACATTTTGATGCCGCATAATTGCTTCTATTAGCTGAAATCCAATGTTATAGACTGGATTCAGCGAACTCATCGGTTCTTGAAAAATCATGGCGATGTCGCCACCCCGGTGTAACTGCATTTGTTCAGGAGGCAATTTAACCAAATCGATTGCTTTGCCATTCTCCTGCGGACGAAACCAGATTTCACCGCCAGTAACTATACCGGGAGTTTGCAACAAACCCATCACAGCTAAGGCTGTCACCGATTTACCACTCCCCGATTCTCCTACTATTCCTAGAGTTTCACCTCGATGCAGCCCAAAGGAAATACCATCCAAAGCTCTGTTAATGTTTCCATCACCGGGAAATTCAACTTGGAGATTGCGAACCTCTAGGACAGTTTCTCTCATAGGAGTTGGGTATGAATATTATCTTAAAATTATTTGGATTTTAACAATAGTTCTGATGTATATGTAAGTAAATTTGGTTTTTACACTTCTTGGCAGTTTTTCACATACTTCCACAATATACACGCATTTGCGATATAGAACTGCTTGCAATTTCTGCAAATTGCGATCGGCTCATGGTATCCTCTCTTTTCAGAGTTCCAGTCTTTACATAGCACTATATAACTACAGAAAGTTGCCACCACAGACAAAACAGCCAGGAGAGCAAATCCGTAAATTGATTAAGGAACGTCGCCAGTCTGCAATCCTAAGTTAGGCACTTCCAAGGAATTAATTATCCAAAATCTCAAACTGCTACTTGACACTATACTGTCTGGACGGTACTTTATATTTATAAACCGTCCAGACGGTATTTTAGTAGTAGATACTTGAATCCAATCTCTATCAATCTTGGATTGAGAATATTATGTTTACCATTGCAAATCCCTTTGCTAATCAAACTACTTTCAGTTGTTATAGCAATTCGTTGCTGTCTCAAAATTTGCAGGTTCGACGTGCTACAGATTTGTTGGATGAAACTTTACACTGGATGATTACATCCCACCGATTTTCAAACAGAGCAAGCAGTCCCAATAAATCTAATCCTAGCCTTGCTGCCCCACAGATGAAGCAATGAGAGAAGATATTGACAATCTCGTTGCCAGATAAACTGTGTTCACCGGACAATTTAACTAGTTCCATCATTCAAGCTCTATGACTGCTACCAAAAAAACAAAATCTACATCTGTCACCCGTAATGCATTGCTAGAAGCAGCAGGGCGAGTGATGGTAGCACATGGTTCAAAGGCATTGACATTGGAGGCAGTTGCCCGCGAAGCAGGTGTCAGTAAAGGTGGATTACTTTACCATTTTCCCAACAAAGAAGCCTTGATTGCTGGGATGTTGCAACAGCTAATTGATCAAAAGGCAGTATCACTCTCGCATGAATTGGAGCAAGATGATGCACCGAATACACCAGGACATTGGCTCAGAGCCTATATCCGATCGCATGGAAAGTTTGATGGTCACTCTAGTGCAATTCAATTTAGTTTGCTAGCAGCAGTTGCTGAAAATCCAGAATTACTTAAGCCAGCTCAAGAAAACTTTGCTGATTGGCAACGGCAAATTGAAGCAAGTGGACTCGATCCAGCGATCGCAACTGTAATTTATCTAGCGATCAATGGTCTATCCTTTGTCCACCTCTTTGGTCTTGGAGTCCCGGAGGAGTCTTTGCAAAAGCAGGTAATTGAAACTCTGCTGAAACTGGCGCGAGAGTAATTCGTAATTAAGACAGTTTTAAAAAGGCTTGATTTGGGCGCTTTCCTAAGAAGTCGTTTGAAAAGTTCTTGTGATACTAATCGAATGATTACCCCCCTTAATCCCCCCTTGTAAAGGGGGGAAACAAGGAAATCCGGTATAAAGGGGGAAACAGGGAAATCCGGTTCCCTCCCCAATATATCGGGGAGGGTTAGGGTGGGGTAAAAGAATATTTGATACATAAATCATGACTTTTCAAACATCCTCTAAGAGGGTGTTTGCGTCTAGAGATTTTTGTCATAGCTGTGTTGATTACATCTGGAGTCAGCGCGATTGCTCTACCCCTGACTCCGTAATTACACAACAGATTTTTGATAGTCGATGATGTACCAGATCGTAACAGCATCCGACTCAGTTCAACCTGCAATTTTTTACACAATGAAGGAGATTTTTATGACTGCCGTTTTACAATTCTTACCGACCGATTCACAATTCCTACTCAGTCCTTTTTCTTGGTTGGCTAAAATGCGTCGAGAAGCGCCTGTTTTCTACGACAGAGAGCATCAATGTTGGATGGTGTTTCGCTATGACGACGTGGCACGGGTATTAAGCGAATGGAAAACCTTTTCATCTAAAGTTCCGCAACCCCCCGAACAAAAAGATTTCACTCAGTCTTTGGTCTCCACCGATCCGCCTAAACATAAATCACTGCGCTCAATAGTACAGAAGGTATTTACTGAAAATCGAGTTGAAGCATTGGCTCCTCGGATTACCGAACTTACTCACGAGTTGTTGGAGCAAATGAAGCAACACAAACAGGTCGATTTAGTACACGCTTTCGCAATTCCGCTGCCGATAATCGTGATTGCAGAAATTCTCGGTATACCCTTTCAAGATCGGGAAGATTTCAAACGCTGGTCAGACGGGATCATAGCTAGAGATCAAACTGATATTAAAGATATGGCTGACTATTTCCGCCAATTACTGAATGAGCGGCAAAAGCATCCAAAGAAAGACTTAATTAGTGATTTAATTACGGCTTATGAAGGGGGAGAAAAGTTGACCGCACAGGAACTCGTTGATTTTTGCATGATCCTCTTGGTAGCTGGTAATGAAACTACAACTAATTTAATTACAAATAGCATTTGGTGTCTGCATGAGTATCCCGATGAAAACCAACGATTACGGAATGACTTGTCTATATTACCGACTGCAATTGAAGAAGTACTGCGTTATCGCTCCCCGATTACTTACTTACAACGATACACCCAAGTAGAAACCCAAATTGGAGACCAGATAATTCCTCAAGGGCAACTTGTGCGGCTATGGATAAGTTCTGCCAATCGAGATGAACTTAAGTTTGAGAATGGCGATCGCTTGATCATTGATCGAGAACCTAATAAACATCTTGCCTTTGGTAATGGAATTCATTTCTGTTTGGGCGCACCTTTAGCTCGACTAGAAGCCAAGATTGCGCTGAAAGCTTTGCTGGAAGAATTTCCTAACCTTAGCGTTGACTCAAAATTGCCTCTTAAACCAATTCCAACACTGTTGGTACATGGACTGGAAAGCTTGAGTGTTCTGTTATAGAAATATTCGATTCATTAAGTAGGAGTAAATAAAATGAAAAATCAAAATTGGAACGCAAAAAATATTCCGAGTCAAAAAGGAAGAGTAGCAATTGTAACGGGTTCGAGTAGCGGCATCGGTTATGAAACAGCGCGGGTTTTAGCTAATAAACAAGCGTCTGTAATCATTGCGGTTCGCAATTTGGACAAAGGAAACAAGGCATTGGCAAAAATTCTTCAACAGAATCAAGATGCTGATGTAAAGGTGATGCAACTTGATTTGGCAAATTTAGCATCAGTTAAAAATTTCGCTGAAAACTTTCAGAAAAATTATTTGCATCTGGATTTATTGATTAATAATGCGGGTGTGATGATTCCGCCGTATTCAAAAACGACAGACGGTTTTGAATTGCAGTTCGGCACTAATCATCTCGGACATTTTGCTTTGACGGGACAGCTTTTGCAACTTTTGATCGGCACGGAAGGCTCACGAATTGTCAATCTTTCCAGCGGCGCACATATTATGGGCAAGATAGATTTCGATGATTTGAATTGGGAAAAGAGAAGTTATGACAAATGGAAAGCCTACGGCGACAGCAAACTTGCCAACCTTTACTTTACCTACGAACTCGACCGAAAACTAAAAGATAATGGTATCAACATACTTGTAACCGCCTCGCATCCAGGCTGGACGGCAACCGAATTGCAGAGAACTTGGGGCATTATGGAATATCTCAGCAGCATCTTTGCTCAAGATATCACGATGGGCGCATTACCAACCTTGCGGGCGGCAATCGAAGCAGACTTGAAAGGCGCGGAACATTTCGGCCCCAATGGGTTTATGACGATGCGCGGCTATCCAATAAAAGCCGAAACGAACGAATTATCCAAAGACAAAGCGATCGCTAAAAAACTATGGGTTGTATCGGAAAAACTAACCGATGTGAAATTTGAATTTAAGAAAAAGATTTCCTCATCTTCGGGTTGACTCAACCCAGATTCTTAAACCAATTTCAACACTGTTGGTAAATGGACTGGAAAGCTTGAGTGTTCTGTTATAGGAATAGTTGAAATGGGCGTAGGCGTAGCCCAACCCAGGCATCGCTTCTCATGAATAGGAGAGAAGCGATCGCTCAACTAGCAACTTTAGAAGGGGATATCATCTGGATCTGGTTCTTGCTCTTTCACTGCTGGATAAGTGGTTCGCTCGTAATTTGTGGGTTGGGGTACGGGTTCGTAACTTGGCGCTGGGGTAGGTGCTGGACGTGCTGACTCGTAAGTGGGAACATCTTTCTGTGGAGGACGAGATGCTGAAGATGTTTGTCGGGGAGCAGTTTCAGTGAATGATGGAGTTATGTTTGCTGAAGGCAATGGATCGGTATTAAAACTACCTCCAACAGGTTGAATTTGTTGCACCGTCAATTCAGCGCGTTTTTCTTTAAAACCTTCCATCGGAACAGTATTCATGCCTAAACGCCCTACTAGGATGACGCGATCGCCTTGGTGGTAGTTTTGCTGAATTTCTGTCGCTAAATTCCCCCAGCCGACAACTTTTAGGGTGGCTGGCGGATCTTCTGGTTTCAAGGAATTGGGAAACTGCACCAGCATCTCCGTAACTCCCAAATTATCGGCTGTGTAGCGGAGTTGCGGCTCGTTGATAATTTCCGCCATTAAAACGCAACTATTCATTAAAATTACTCCTAACTGCAAAAAGTACTGATTCCAAAACAGGGATTTTTCTATGTAGTGCCAATTAATATCTAGATATGTGTAATTGTTTGCATTTTTTAATAATGCCTAGTTTTTAGTTATTTCTAGCATAAAAGCCAAGCGATCGCTTTGAACAGCATTAAATATACCGCCCGCCACTCTCGCTTGACTAAATTGAGCATTCAATTCTGCAATGAGTAGTATAAGTGTACCACTAATTTCAGAATATCAAAAATTCTTGGTAAAAATTACCTAGCTGGAAGGTTGCACAAGATGGGGAAGCGCAAAAAAGCAGGTGGTACAAAGGTGCTATTTGAGGTGAGAACTGGCGCAATAACCGTTTTTGAACTTTTCGTATCTTAGATACAATGACCAAAATAGCTTTATGATTTTCTACAAAAGCATATTTGAAATTATTCAGGTCTACTAACCAAATATTCTCAAGCTCATTCTGAAACATGGTGAATTACTTAGGTATTGAAGGTTTTTTCAGGTTCAAATAAAGTTTAGGGAGATGAAAAGTATGGCTGAACAAGCATTTCATGACCAATTGAGTTTAGAGGAGCAAGCCGAGAAACTTGGAAAGCAAGCAGTAAGTTTGGGTCTGATTCCCAGCTTTGTAGTACATTACTTTCCTGATACCTGGGTATTTTATATACCTAACGAAAGTCAATCAGAAGCGCTGACACCAGAAGAGGCATACTTCCGTTTAAAGCAACTGGTTAAACAGTAGATATTTTGACGGCTAGGGACTGTAATCCTGAAGTAACAGTAGTTATGGCAAAACCTGCAATTTTAACCGTTGATGACGATCCAGAAGTGTTGCAAGCGGTGTCACGAGACTTGCGGCATCAGTATGGCGATCGCTTCCGCATTGTCCGGGCAGATTCCGGTATTACCGCTCTGGAGGCGGTGCAGCAACTCAAATTGCGGAATGAAGCAGTTGCTCTATTTTTGGTCGATCAAAGAATGCCACAGATGGGAGGTGTGGAGTTTCTAGAACAGGCAAAAAGCATTTTTCCTGATGCGAAACGTGCTTTGCTGACGGCATATGCAGATACAGATGCCGCTATTAAGTCAATCAATAGTGCCAGAATTGATTACTACTTACTTAAGCCCTGGAATCCACCGGAGGAGCGACTATATCCGGTTTTGGATGATTTGTTAGATGATTGGCTAGCGGGATTTTACCCCCCCTTTACAGGGATTCGAGTCATTGGTAATCGCTGGTCGCCTTTTTCCCATCAGGTAAAAGACTTCCTGGCGCGTAACCAGATTCCTTACAAGTGGTTGGATATTGAACTGGAACCGGATGCAGCAAAATTAGTAGAATATGCACAAACTGATGGCAGACAACAATTGCCCTTGGTGCTGTTTCCCGATGGTTCCCAATTAATCCAACCATCTAATTTAGAGATTGCTGCCCAAATTGGACTGCAAACCCAGGCAGAGCGACCATTTTATGACTTGGCGATCGTTGGGGCTGGCCCTGCTGGACTAGCCGCTGCTGTTTATGGCGCTTCTGAGGGATTGAGTACAGTCTTAATTGAGCGAGAAGCACCAGGTGGTCAAGCCGGAACGAGTTCGCGCATTGAAAACTATCTGGGGTTTCCTGTTGGCTTGAGCGGCAACGACTTGGCTAGGCGGGGAGTGACTCAGGCGCGGCGATTTGGGGTAGAAATTCTCACTCCTCAAATAGTCACCGGAGTTAGGCTGCAAGATCCTTATCGGGTTCTGCAATTGGCCGATGGTAGCGAGATTAGTTGCCATGCACTTTTAGTTGCAACTGGCGTTTCCTACCGTTGGCTAAATGTCCCAGGAGCCGAAAAGTTGACAGGAGCCGGAATTTATTACGGTGCTGCCATGACCGAGGCGATTGCCTGTAGTAATGAAGAGGTTTACCTAGTAGGTGGGGCAAATTCTGCCGGACAAGCAGCAATGCATTTTTCTAAGTATGCCAAAAAAGTGATTATGTTGGTGCGGGGTGAGTCTCTTTCATTGACTATGTCCCAATATTTAATTGACCAGATTGCGGCCACTGCAAATATTAAAGTTTGCACAGGTTGCAACGTTGTGGAAGTAAAGGGAGATGAACATTTAGAAGCAATTGCGATCGCTCATACCAAGACTGGACAAACCGAAATCGTGCCAGCGCGATCGCTTTTTATCTTCATCGGTGCTATCCCCAAAACTGATTGGCTTGATGGTGTTATTCAACGCGATGCTCAGGGGTTTATCATCACAGGCCCCGACTTAATAAATAATCGTAAATCTCCACCAGGTTGGCATTTAGAACGCTCTCCTTTCTTACTAGAAACCAATGTTCCTGGCATCTTTGCAGCCGGAGATGTGCGAGCCGGGTCAATTAAGCGGGTAGCATCCGGTGTGGGTGAAGGTTCGATCGCGATTCAATTTGTTCACCGCTATTTGAGCAATGTTTAGCTGAAACAGGAAAAATGAAGGAGGTTGATTCATGTTGTGTATTGAAGAATTGATCGACTTAGACCCGTTTCAACAGCTTTCTCAAGAGCAATTGGAGTGGGTTTGCGATCGCGCTCAAACAGTTGAACTGGGCACAGGAGAAGTGTTGACCCATGAAGGAGATCCGGGACGCGGCTTATTTATCCTAGTCAAAGGTAAAATGAATCTTACCCGGCGCAGTGAAGGAGTTGAAATTCCAATCGGGCAGCATGAAGCCCCATCCTTTTTTGGTGAAATTCCAGTCCTCACAGATGAACCAGTACCTGTGACAGTGCGGGCATTGACAAATTGTCACCTCTATGAAATTAGAGCAGAAGATTTTCGGAAACTCCTACATGAATGTCGTGATTTTGAGCGGATGGTTTTCCGCATTATGGAACGTCATCTGCGGGGACTAGAGTCCTTTATTCGGGGACGGGAAAAGATGGCAGCTTTAGGGACACTTGCCGCCGGTTTAGCTCATGAACTCAACAATCCAGCTTCAGCCCTCGTTCGGACTTTAGAAGAAATGCCAGCCGCTATTTTGGAGTTACAACGAATGAATTTAGTTTATGGGCAACGTAATGTTGACCAAGACCATACTCAAAACTGGATGGGAGTAAGGGATCGGGGCTATGATACGATTTTAAATAACCGTTTAGATCCGGTGACACTAAGCGATCGCGAAACCGTATTGTTGGAATGGTTAGAAGATTATGGTGTCAAGCAAGCATGGAAATTAGCAGAACCTCTAGCGGAAGGCGGTGTTGAGGTTGAAACCTTAGATCGACTCATGGAACGTTGGCGCAATGACAATACTGAATTGCGAGAAATGGGATTGCACTGGCTATCACTCTCCTTTGAAGTCATATCAATGATTAAACATGGTTTGCGAGGAGCCGAGAGGATTTCTGAACTTGTACAAGCAATGAAGTCTTATACTTACCTCGATCAAGGGGTTCAGCAAGAAGTGAATGTGCATCAAGGTTTAGAAGATACATTGCGATTGTTTGCTTATCAACTCAAGTGCGGCATCCAAGTACAACGCAATTACGATCGACATATTCCTAAAATCCTTGCCTATGGTAGCGAACTGAATCAGGTGTGGACTAACTTAATTGACAATGCTATTGATGCAATGGATGGTAAGGGATTGCTGGAAATTACAACCCACCATTGCGATCGCTTTGCCCATATTGACATCATTGATTCTGGTAGGGGAATTCCACCTGAAATTAAAACCCGCATTTTTGAACCTTTCTTTACCACTAAATCAGTAGGGCGTGGTTCAGGACTCGGTTTAGAAACCGTTCGCCGGATTGTCGAAAATCGCCATCACGGTACGCTCTCATTTGAGTCGCAGCCAGGCAGAACTTGTTTCACTATTCGTTTACCCTTGTCAATTCAAGGTGGGTGAAGCACCAATACTTTTCGGTTAAGGCAGGAGACGCGATAAATCGCCGTCTTTACAATAATCAATCCTTCATCCTGATGGCGATTTATCGCAGATTTGGCATCTTTATATTTTCATCAAATCACCTTAACTGGACTGTATTGAAATATACAGTGTTATATTTTACCAGAATAGGACTGTTAAAAAATGCGATCGCACGCACTGCAACCGGAAATCAGAGAAGCTTGTACCCTGTAAATAGACTGTTGAGGTTGCTATTAAAGAAAGTACAATAACATGGCTTCATCTGATGAATTTGTGTGCCATCGGAGCGTGCGCCCTCTCGATATGCTCCTTGGTCTAGTTACTTCTATCCTGCTTCACTCTATTTTATTAATAGGGAGCAAATATTGGCACATAGCTTTGATGCGTGAGCCAAAGCAAAAAATTACCCAAGAAATTCCAATCGAGGTAGTTGAAGTTCCTCCTAATAAAACAGACATACCTCCTAAAACCTCACCCTGGGCTACCAAAAATTCTATTGCCGGTGGCAAAGCTTTGTCAGAAAGACCTGTTTCTGTGGTGAAATCAGTTAATCCCGTAGGACATAAAAGCGAGAGTTCTTTTGACTTAGCAGCCTCATCTCCCCTCAAGGTATTCCACCCAGAACGGGAGCAGCAAAAGACGAAATCACCAAATCTATCTCCTCAACAGCCACAATTCAAACCTCAAAAAATCTTATCAACATCTGCAAGGGAGGTACAAGTACCTAACTCTCAGAAAATTGCAGTAGCACCAGTTACCACGCCACTACCAGACCCACTTCTGAAAACAGCACCTAATCCCAAGCCAATACCGTCAGCACCTGCAACCGCAGCACAAGTACCTAATTCTAAGAAACTTGTAGTAGCACCAGTGACTACACCAGTCCCACTTTTGAAAACAGCGCCTTTGACTACACCTTTAGTACTCAAACCAAAGCAAATATCGTCAGCACCTGCAACCGCAGCACAAGTATCTAATTCTAAGAAACTTGTAGTAGCACCAGTGACTACACCATCACCAGTCCCACTTTTGAAAACAGCGCCTTTGACTACACCTTTAGTACTCAAACCAAAGCAAATATCGTCAGTACCTGCAACCGCAGCACAAGTATCTAATTCTAAGAAACTTGTAGTAGCACCAGTGACTACACCAGTCCCACTTTTGAAAACAGCGCCTTTGACTACACCTTTAGTACTCAAACCAAGGCAAATATCGTCAGCACCTGCAACCGCAGTACAAGTACCTAATTCTAAGAAAATTACAGTAGCACCAGCCCCATATCTGAAAACAGCGTTTGGAAGAACTGCCACATTACCAATACCCAGCAACCCTAAGAACTTAGGGCAGTCGATAACTAGATTGAGTAGGCGAACAACATCTCAAGGTCAGTCATCTCTAAAAACAGGTGCAGCAAGTTTATTGGGTGGTACTATGAGTGTATCTAGTCAGAATTATCATGGTGATGAACTGGCAGCTTTGCCTAATTCCAACCGCGATCGCCAAGGGACTTCTGGCATTGATGCTCGCAGTCAAGATATAGACCTTACCTCTTATTTAAATAAACTAAAGCAACGGGTTCAACAGCACTGGCTACCAGGAATTAGCCAGTCTAATCGGCGAACGGTGCTTAACTTCACTATTAACCGTTCAGGACAAGTTAGCAATCTCAGCATTGCACAAACCTCTGGATTTAGTGTGACTGATGAAGTAGCACTCAATGCTATACAACGAGCTACACCTTTTGCACCTTTGCCCACAGGATATTCCAAAAACCACATTAATATCGAATTTACATTTGATATCAATGTTTATGGTGAATTAAATGTATCGGGGGATGGTGGTTAACAGTAGACATTTCTAGAAATTAAATTCCTAAGTAAGTGGACGCTAAAATTTACCGCTATGTAACAAAGTTTCTACTGGAACGGGGGCAAATTATCCGGGTCAATACCCTGAGATTGCAAATAAGCAATCAATCGTTCTTTTTGCTGGCGTTCTTGTTCAGCCCGTTGGCGTTCTTGTTCAGCCCGTTGGCGTTCTTGTTCAATCTGTTCCACAGCCCACGGTAACAAATTACCAGCTTGATCCCACCAGCGTAACCAATAACCAGTGCGCGCTTCTTTTGTTCCTTGCCAAGTTCCTAAAAATAAGCCCATTACATCAATCCAATGACGACCATTTTCGTCAGGTTGCTTTAACTCATAACGTTGATTTTCTAGTTGATAATATTCTAATAAACCGCCATCTGGTTCAAAAACTATGTAGATGGGAATCTGCAAAATTTGCTCGTAGAAAAACCATTTTCCTGGCGGGTAAGTTCGCTTGACCGAATATTCTCCACCCTCAGCATCGGATAAAAATTCGATGGCGATCGCAGGGATATTTCCTTCTAGGTTGGGTGTATAACTTTTGCGAGTCCCCACAACTTCATTAACCGATGGCACATAAACCCAGTCAGGTGCTTTGGCAATAAATTGTCCGTTCACAGTCGCACAAAGACCAAAATTTGAAGCTATCAACATCTGGGGTTGGATGAATCCACTGATTTCTAGGCTTTCACGCAAAGCACCAGCCAAAAGTAGCTGACCTGTATTCTCCACTGGTTCATCCTCTAGTTTAAAATCCTTGGGTAAGGCTTCCCAAGAGATTACCAGTTCAGTCTGGGATTTGGCTTCACTGAGTTGGGTTGCCATATAACACAGCATAAATTTATTTTTTATTTTATCGCTTCTAGAACAGATATCGAGGCGATCGCATCAAACATTCTCTTAGAAATCTGCGACACATACACCTGCAACATCGTATCCGCTTAGGGATTTCCAAAAAATAAATTATCTCTCTTGTGGGGTTTTTTACTTTTTAAGAATTACGAATTATTTCAATAAAGCGATCGCATGGTGACGGATATGATCTCCAATAAAACTAGCGATAAAATAATAACTGTGGTCATAACCTTCTTGGTAACGCAAGTTTAGCGGCTGCTTAACATCTGCACAAGCTTGCTCAAACACCTCTGGCAGTAATTGTTCGGCTAAAAATTTATCAGCAGTCCCTTGATCGATAAGAATTGAACTGTGATATCCTAATTTTATTACCAATTCACTAGCATCATAAGCACGCCAACTTTCTTGGTTTCTCCCAAGATAACCACTAAAAGCCTTTTGACCCCAAGGACAACGCATAGGTGCAGCGATCGGTGCTAAGGCTGATACTGATTTGTAGAGTTCTGGGTTTCTCATCGCACAGACTAGCGCCCCATGTCCCCCCATCGAATGACCGAAAATACCTTGTTTATCTGGTTGAGTGGGGAAATTTGCGGTAATTAAAGCAGGTAATTCCTGGACGACATAACTATACATTTGGTAGTTTTTCCGCCACGGTTCCTCTGTAGCATCAACATAAAAGCCCGCACCTGTGCCAAAGTCCCAATCATCATCCTCACCTGCAATGCCACTATTACGGGGGCTAGTATCTGGTACAACCAGCATCAAACCGTACTCAGCCGCGTAGCGTTGCGCCCCCGCCTTACCCATAAAATTTTCTTCCGTGCAAGTTAACCCAGAGAGAAAATAGAGAATTGGTACAGGTTTTTGAGTTGCTTGTGGTGGTTGATAGACAGCAAAGCGCATTTCACCGTTACAGGTTGAGGAGGGATGACTGTAAAAACCGAGTTTGCCACCAAAGCTTTTATATTCTGAAATGAAGTTGAGGTTAGGCATTGGTTATATTTTCTTTCCCGAAAGGCTGTGAACTACCTGGTAATTAGGATGCTATTATAACGATCGCACGATATGCCGCAGTTGCGATCGCTCCGATAGGCGAAACCAAATTGCGATCGTTGGTTTAGGATTCATTGCGTCTAGACTCGCTATGCCAATAGGATAACGGAACCAAGACACATTCAAGCGGCTACTAGGTTCATTAGCCAACAACCATGTTTTTTCATAGCGCACCAAATCGTCAATCCAAGGTGGAGCTACGTTTTCCGCTTGAGCAACTCTGGTGATAAAGTTAGCAAAAGCGATCGCATCTTCCCTGTGTTTTTTGATTCCTTTTGGTAAATGGGTTTGGGCATATCGCCAAAACAAGGCAGTAAAATTTTTACCCAACGCCCGCGCAGTGCGTGGAAGTAGTTCGCGTACTTCCCCTAACCGTTTCCACTTCAGAGAATTTGCAAAGATATTTACCTCTTGTGCTGAAAGTTGAGCGAACTTTTGGGCTTCATCACAACTCAACCCCAACTCTGCGGCAACGGTTTCTGGGTTAGCAAAGAAACGCTCTCTAAATTCCGTATTGGTGTAAAGTTTGGCTAAAACTTCCTGGGTTTGTGCTAACCCCATCTACCATAACTCCTGCTAATGTCCCGTGCTTTTTGTAATTCTTTTGTCAACTCTGCAAAGGGTGGCAAGTTTTCATCCCGTTCTAGAATAATCCCTTTAACTGGAACACGGGCGACAACTTCCTCCATCAGCTGCCATACTTCCACGGGCGTAGACTGCGAATGACTGTCAATTAATACACCATCATGCCAATGTCCACCAACAAAATGTAATTGTACGATGCGATCGCTCGGTAATTGTTGCAAAAACTCATGGACATCATAGGCGTAGTTCACAGCATTAGTGTGGAGATTCGTTATATCTAATAACAGTCCACAATCAGAACGTTCTACCACCTCGGCTAAAAACTGGGCTTCAGTCATTTCTGCACCTGGAAGCTTCACCATATAGGTGATATTTTCTAGAATCAGCGGTACATCAATCCAGCGCCGCACTTCGGCAATATTACGACAAAGTACTTCCACAGCTTCTTGGGTATAAGGTAGCGGCGACAAATGCCCGATATCAACTCCACCCGCTTTTGTAAAGCAGATATGCTCACTCCACCAAGGTGGGTTGAGTTGCTTAATTAATGCTGCCAGTTTGCGTAAGTAATCTGTATCCAAGCCTTCAGCACTACCTAACGAAAGATTAATCGCGTGGGGAATTATCGGGAAATGAGCAGCAAGTAATTCTAACTCCTGCTGTTTTTGCCAAGATGCATCTAGATAGTGTTCGGCAACAATTTCTAAAAAGTCAACCTGCTGACGGTTGAGAAACAGATCGCTTTTAAACGGTTCCCGAAAACCCAACCCCACGCCTAAAGTAGGAAGATGAGAAAGCATTGCTCTTAACCTCCTCCACAGCCACCACAGCCACCACCACCGCAGGAACTGCTGCTACATGAGCTACTACTGCATGAGGAGCCACTGTCAGAACTACTGCTGCATGAGGAGCTACAGCCAGAACTACTGCTGCATGAGGAGTTCGTGCCAGAATTACTACTGCTAGAACGACTACTGTCAGAACTACTAGAGTCTGATAATCTACAGCCAGAACTACACATACTGGATGAGCTACCATAAGAACTCTCTAGTTTGCTAGCTGTTCTCAAAAATATTGACGGAAAAAATGCTTTGTAGTAAGAGTCATAAGAGGTTCCAGCCAGTGCCTCAACGCCAAATAGTGCCACCAGTAAGTTGTAGTCAAATACAGAAGGGATGTCATACTTTACCTTCTGCTGCAATCGGGAAAATGTTGCTTGAAGTTGTTGCAGATACACTTTGCCTCGATAACTAAGATGCGTATGCCTACTGACAAACCACAGCAGAAAGATAATGGATAATCCACCAATTGCGATTAAAAAACCTACGTTATAGCGTCCTTTACCCAAGGCTATGAGTAGCTTATAGCCCCCCAAACTGAAAATAATCATCGCCGCAATCAAGCCAACTTTGATATTCCGTTCTTGCCACTGGGAAGCATACAACAGTTGCTCATTTTGTAGTTTTTCTTCATAAGCATTGCTGTATGACTGGATACTCTGGGTTGCCAACCAAAGAGATGTTTTCGCTGTGGATGAGGAAGACAATCGATCGAATACCTCACGCTCTATTGGCTCTAGCTGAGATACATCAGGATGATTTGGTACTTGGCTGATGGATTGTTCATTGACTTGTAAATAACCCCGAACAATCAAGTCAAATAAGGCTACATCGGCGATTCCTGTTTCTTGGGAACGCAAATAAGCGATTTCGTGAGGATCTGGTTCGGCAGGAATTAACGGCAGAGGCTGGTTCTTGGTTGGATCTTGTATTAGCTGCCAGCAGACTACAAATGCGATCGCAATCACAGAGCAATAAAACAGCAAAAAGTCTGGCCCATACATATCTGCAATAGGATTATGCAGTAATGCATTCATTGCCTTTACTCCTTTATAGGGAATTACTTCAAGTTCAGAGAAATTAAATGTCTCAATGTTTGCAGCGGTTTTTTAGAACATTTGGCTTTCTCAAGTATCTGAATTTACTTAGCCGTATTATTATAGCACACACTAAATTTTATCCTCCTCTACCGCCACGATAAAAAACGCTGAGAAATCTGAACTTACTTCTCTTGTCTCATATCGTGTTCGCTCGATCGCTTATAAAATGTCATTGCGAACACAATATCAATCAACCCTACGACTAGGTAACTTAGTCCCGCACCTTTTGCAAAACCCCGCATCCACATCATGAAAAGCTAAACCACAACTTGAACAAACTGTTTCCACCTGATTAGCAGTTTTCACCACTCGCTTAATTAAATCTCCCACTTGCCAAGGAATCAGCGCAATTCCGGTAAAAATCATCAGCACTGTTAACAAGCGTCCTAATTCTGAAATTGGAATAACATCACCAAATCCCACAGTTGTCATCGTGACAACAGAGAAATAAAAGGCATCCAAAAATGTACCGTAATTTTCAGGATTAACTGGATGCTCTACTTGATAAATTAAGCCAGAATAAATAAAAACAATTGCAAATAATGTAAATAATATTCGCGCAAAAATCATTCCATCTTCGGTGCTGATGGTGGCGAATAGAAATTTTCTATCTATAAATCTGATTAATCTTAAAATCCGAAACCATCGCAATAGCCGGATAAAGCTGATATCCACCATTCCGAGAAAGAATGGTAAAATCGCCAATAAATCAATAATCGAATAAAAACTAAAAATATACTTAATTTTATTTTCTGCACTCCACAGACGGAGTGAATATTCCACCGCGAAGATGATAACGATCGCAGTATCGACAAGATTCAATTTAAACCGCACAGAATCAGGAATGTTATAAGTTTCTGCTACAAAAATCCCTGATGATAGTAACACCATAACGGCAAGCGTTAAATTAATCGCTTTACCTATTGGTGTTTCTAAGTCTTTTAAGTAAAATTCTGTTTCTTGTCTGCTCAGTAACATATTCGATCATTAACTAATCCTAATTCCCAGTTATAGCATTAGAAATACGATATTATTAATCATTATCCTTATGTTAACCTCAGCTTATATGAACTCAGAATATTTTATGCGTCTAGCATTGGCAGAAGCAAAAAAAGGAGATGCGCCTTACGGTGCAGTGATTGTTAAAGATAACGAAGTCATGGCTGTAGCTCATAATACTGTTAGGAGAGATAACGATCCGTCAGCCCATGCGGAAATTAACGTTATTCGCAGTTTAACAGCTAAACTTAAAAACCCCGCTTTAGAAGGTTATAGCATATATACAACTGGCGAACCTTGTCCAATGTGTGCAGCTGCTTGTGTCTGGAGTGGTTTATCAGAAATTGTCTATGGGGCTTCAATTCAAGATTTAATCTCGATAAATCAATCACAAATTAATATATCTTGCGAAGAGGTGATTGCTAAATCATTTAGAACTCTAAAAGTTACTAAAGACGTTTTGAAAAATGAATGTTTGGAGTTATTTAAATAAGCTACGATACATTGAACTTTACGGTGCGTTATGCTAATGCAGTAACACACCTCCTAGCCAATCTAAACCTATTATTTAACTTGGCTCATTTAAATAGGGTAAATAAGTATTTGCCCAAATCGCAGCTTGAGTGCGATCGCGCAAATTTAACCTGTTTAAAATATTCGTAACATGATTTTTTACCGTCCCCTCAGAAATGTAGAGTCTTTGAGCAATTTCTCGGTTACTAGCGCCTGTAGCAATTAACCGCAAAACCTCTTTTTCTCTAGGAGTAAGTTCAGTTAAAGTAGATGGTACAGGGGGTGACTGGGTTTGTGTCCCATGAGAAAACTGAGTTAATAGTTTTTTAACTATACCTGGCCCTAATTGAGTATATCCTTTATAAACGGCACGAATAGCAACAGCTAATTCTTCTGATGGTGTATCTTTTAATAAATAACCCATTGCCCCATTTTTTAAGGCTGCTGATACATATTCATCATCATCAAAAGTCGTTAGTACTAAAATTTTAGTTTTTGCAAAACGTTTTTGAATTTCCAGTGTAGCTGCGACTCCATCCATAATGGGCATTCTGATATCCAGCAATACCACATCTGGCTGAAATTCAGCAACTAAATTAATTGCTTGTTCACCATTTTCTCCTTCTGCTACTATTTCTAAATCTGGTTCTAATTCTAATAACGCTCTTAATCCTTGACGAATTAAACCTTGGTCATCTACCAACAATACTTTAATCATTATGTCAACCTTGTTAAGGGAATATTAACTGTAATTTTGCAACCGGAACCAAGAGCGCTATTAATATTAAACTCACCTCCAAGTGCTAAAGTGCGATCGCGCATACTATGAAGTCCAAAACCAGTAGTATTTTGACCTAAAGCAAAACCTCTACCATTATCCTGAATTATCAATCGTAAATTTCCTCTTATTTGATTAAGTTCTAGTTTAACCTCTGTTGCTTGTGCATATTTAGATATATTGGTTAATGATTCTTGAATAATTCGGTAAATAGCAGTATTTATTTCAGATGGCAGAGAATATTCTAAGTTAATTTGATAAATTGGTAAAATGCCGTTAGAGCGATGAAAGTTTTCTGCAAGACTTGCGATCGCCCGTTCTAAAGACTGTTCTTGTAAAGGATTAGAACGCATTGTAGAAACAGATTGACGAACATCTCTTAGCGCTTTTGAGCCTAATTCTTTTGCTGTTGCTAGAAATGTTTCAGCCTTACCTGGGTTAGATTGCCATAGTTTTAAAGCGGTTTCTAATTGTAGATTTAAAGCAGTCAGAGAATGCCCTAATGAATCATGAATTTCTCGAGCAATGCGGTTCCGTTCTTCTAAGGTAGCTTGATTTTCAATTCGCATGGCATATTGACGCAGTTTTTCGTTAGCGATCGCTAGTTTTTCTCGACTGTGCCGTTCAGATAATACTGCATTCATCATCAACAATACAAAAACTAAACTCAAGCCAAATACCAACGACCAATTCAAGCTAAGAAATCGAGAACGTTCCTGTGCCTGTGGCGATGCTTGAAAATTGAATAGTTGGTATTTTAGTTGTGTAGTAAATAGAAATAATGTAAATGCTAAACTTGTAACAAATAAACGCCCAGGCAATTTAAAAATCAGACAACTGCGAGTAACTAAAATTATATAAAGAAATGGAAAAAGGCGAGAAAACCTTTCACCGAAAAGTCCAGTTGTCAAAATTAATAAAATTTCAACAAATGTGTATATTATTTTAGATGCCTGGTTCTTACTAGGCAAGATTAAGCCCATTAATGCAAAAATAATCAGACTATAAATTGATAGTTCTGGTAAGAAATTGCAAATTGATAAATCTGGAAATGTACCACAAATTGATAGTTCTGGAGGTTTGGGACGAAATCGCCGTAATGGAGGTGGTATAACTGCTGTCAATGCAGTGATAGCCAGTAATATCCACTCCAGATAAAGCAGAGATGGAAAAGGATGTTTGTTAATTTTAATTGGGCGATTCATCAGTTGTTTTTCTCCATTTACAAATAAGTCTATCTCCTATCCCCTAACTCCTACCTCCTGTACAAATGCGGTTAATCGCGTCTCTCCTAAATATTTATTGTCAATCAAATTGGTAAAAATTCAATCATGACTTTAGTCATGGATAGAACCATGACTTTCTCCTCATGTAACTACTAAGGATAAGTTCTTATGATAATGGCATCCAACCAGGAAAAACCCACAATATAAGTAATGAAACTCAAAGCATTCTCGCTAATCGCTGGAGCCATCGCTCTAACTTTAACTGCAACCTCCTTTGCTGTTGAAGCGCAAACAGCCTCTCCTTCTCCTGTGCTACTTGCACAAACTCCACACCAAGGAAACCGTCTAAATCTAACAGAAGCCCAAAAAGGCCAAATTAAGATAATTCACCAAAATACTTGGCAGCAAATTGAAGATAAAGTTTTCACTCCAAGTCAAAAAGCACAGTTTGAGTCAGCGAAACAAGCGCGTAAGGCAGCGTGGGAAGCGCGTAAGGCTCAGGGGCAAACGGGTCAACAGCAAACAGGTGAGCGTCGTCATCATCGTGGTGGAAGAGGTATGTTTGCTAAATTAAATCTGACTCAAGCACAGAAAGACCAAATAAAACAAATTCGGCAGTCAGAAAGAGAGCAGATTAAAGCAGTTCTAACCCCCGAACAGCAGCAACAAATACAGCAATGGCATCAAAACCATAAAAAAGATAGTCCCGAAAGCAATCCCGGATAATCCCCAATCTTTCATAGAAATATTTAAAAAGTCTGAGGTGGGCATTACTTTCCATCTCATTCCCGAAAAAGAATGTAGAGACGTAGCACTGCTACGTCTCTACAAGGGTTATGGATAACGCATATTTAATTTCACCAGATGTCTATTACGTTAGGGTCGCGGATTCACTACCGCGACCCTAACGTAATTAACTAGCTAGATAGCCATGCATCTTATCTTTATGTCTTCGTAAAATACCCAAAGCTTGTTGTTCTATCTGTCGCACTCGTTCTCGACTAATACCCATACGTTGACCAATCTCTGCCAAAGAAAGTTCATTTCCATCTGTTAAACCAAAACGCAAAGTTAATATTTCTCGTTGCTGAGGATTTAATTTTAATAATAAATTTTGAATATTTTGTTGAAGAAATTTTTGGTCAGCGTATAGCTCTGGGGAAAGACCATTATCCTCCAACATATCTTGTAATTCTGTATCTTTTTCTGAGCCAACTCGTAATTCTAGAGAGACGGGTTGACGTGCTAAGAGTAAATAATCTCGAATTTGTTTAGGATCTAAAGATAGTTCTTCAGCGATATCAACTGCGGTAGGAGTACGACCTAATTTTTGAGTTAGTTCGCGTTGAACACGCTTGATTTTGTTCAGTTTTTCTGTAATATGAATAGGCAAGCGAATAGTACGCCCTTGTTCAGCGATCGCTCTGGTAATTGCCTGGCGAATCCACCAATAGCCATAAGTTGAAAATTTATACCCTTTTGTAGGATCAAATTTCTCAACTCCTCGTTCTAAACCTAAACTTCCTTCTTGAATTAAGTCGAGAAAATCTAGGTTATGTCTTTGATACTTCTTCGCAATAGATACTACAAGTCGGAGGTTAGACTGAATCATTTTCTGCTTGGCTTGATGTCCCTGATGTAGCTGTTGCAGCAGTGATTTTTCAGCAATATTTATGTTTTCAACCCACTCTTGTTGTGTCGGTTGACGTTTTAATTGAATAGCTAATTTTTCTTTTGCAGCCAGTAAATCCATCATTTTCTGAACTTGCTTGGCTAAATTAATCTCTTGCTCATTTGTTAATAGAGGTATACGTCCAATTTCGTGAAGATAAGTACGCACTGCATCAGCAGTAGATAGGGGTTTCTCATGTTCTAGAGACAGGGAAGATAGATTATTCATAGTTATTTGAACTTCCAGAAATACTTGTTGCTTGAGAGGGGAAAAATCCCATCTGACATTCAAAAATCAGATGAAAATGGAATCCTTAATTTGGATAATTAAGGTGCTGATGTAACTTGTGACTGTAATCGGTTTGTAGTTTGACTGAAAGCTAAAAGTAAAGAATTGGGAAAGATTTTCTGGATTGTTATCAGATATAATTATTTCACCAAGACTAATATTTTTAAGTTAAGAGCTTAATGTTACAGGAGCTTGTCAAAAAATTGAAAAAGTTATGTCTATCCAACTTAATCTAGTAACTAACAACCCTAATAGCCCTAATCCGTTCAAAATCGGGTAGATTTCTTGTAAACCGAAGATTTAACCACAATAAATAGAAAGTATTAGATCGTGCAGAACTCCAAGGTTAGCTTACTACTAGCGTAACTGCAATACCACTTAACAAACTCAAAATCCTTGAGGTATATTTTGAGCAAACCTCAAGGATTAAATCTGATGTATTGAGAGAGCTTATTCGTGGGTTATTAAAGAAAGTTAACAAAAATAAGCAATTTTTAGCTGATTGAGTGCAGTTGGAAATCCCTTACTTTTTAGAAACAGTGGCGATATTTGTCTCAAGTGTTTGCAACCCCTTAAGAGATTTTGCTTTATCTTTTGTTTTCAGCGCCCCCTTTACCTGAGTCGCAGTATCTTCAATTACATTATAGGTTTTTGAAGATTTAGTTTTGACACCATCCTCAACCTTAGACCAAGCATCTTCAAACTTATTAAATTCTTGTTGAGCTTTATCAAACTTTCCGGCTTTCACCGCAGTTTTTGTATTTGAAACTACACCAACCAAAGTATCAAAACCTCCCTGTGTAGCACCAGGAGTTTTCGCTACTGTTGTCGCCGCAGTGGTTTCAGTGGTAGCAGGAGTCTGGGTAGTAGCTTGTTTATCACTGTTGCATCCTGCCAATGCGAGTAAGCTAATTACAGTAACGGGGATGATGTAGATTAAGCGTTTCATAAGACCTCTGATTAATGAGAAATCGCCAATTATTAGCGGTATCAGCTACTATATCAGCAAACCTATCGTCTAAAGTTGTTGGATACATAGGAAGATTATACACGGGGGTTTTTCACGGAAATATTGTAATATTTTGTACAAGTTTTTGCTGGTACGGTTGCATTAAAGCTGTTTTGAATATTAATTTCAGATTTATTGACCTATGACTCCTAAATTTCTTCTTGTTAAAAAGTCTTGAATGGAGTTGACAAATTCTTTTAACTCTAAAATTAATTCATTAGTATCTTTAAGTTCTTGACGATTGGCCAATTGTTCTAATTTGTCAGATGCTGAGTACATAGCCGTGGCCCCAATGTTAGCACTAGCACCTTTAAGATGATGAGCTTCTCGGGCAATTTTCCCAAAGTCATTAGCTGCGATCGCTGCAATAATTATTTCTAAACGGGGTTTAATATCTTCAACGCATATTTGCAATAGATTTAATTCAAATTCTTCATCATTTCCCGATATCCGATGCAAGTGTTCCCAATTAATTGCTAGGTCAGACGTGTCGTTATTCGTGGTGGAAACTGTCTGTTCATCTATATCCGTAACTGGGTCTTGTTTTGAGAGGATTACCCCTGTCCAATGTTCTAGAGTCGCAGCCAATTTTTCTTTAAACACTGGTTTACTCAGATAGTCATCCATTCCAGCTTTTAGACACATTTGTTCGTCTTCTTTCATGGCATTAGCCGTCATCGCAATTACCACCGGACGACGACGCAAAGCAAAAGCATCTTCTTGCCAACGATGAATTTCTTTTGTGGTTTCTAAACCGTCGAGAATTGGCATTTGGCAATCCATTAGAATTAAATCGTAAGGAATTTTTTCTAATAGTTGTAAAACTTCTTTTCCATTGGCAACGACATCGGCTTTGTAACCCAAACTCTGAAGTTGCTTTATGGCTACTTTTTGATTAATCAAATTATCTTCAGCTAAGAGAATTCGTAACTTAGATTTAGTCAAGGGATTGAGGGAAGGAGAAGTAAGAATGCTAGAATTTTCTGTACTTAAGATTTCTTTAGTAGCCTCTAGTCTCCTGCTATTAGCACCTTTTTCCGGTTCAGGATGATTTTTTAGAATAGTCATAATGGTATCAAGGAGTCGAGATGGCTTAAGGGGTTTGACTAAATAAGCAGCAAATCCTATTTTGAGCGCTCGTTGCACTTGGGCCTGTTGATTAATAGAGGTGAGCATAATCAAAGGGATCTCAGCAATTGCAGGATTGGCTTTAATTTGTTCTTTTAAAGTCATGCCATTTGTTTGAGCCACTTGCATATCAACCAAGACGACATCATAAGAATTCCCCTGCTCACAAGCTTCTTGAATAGCTTTGAGGGCAGCAGGAACACTCTCAGCTTGGTCTACCTGCATTCCCCAATGAGTAGCTTGATGGTAGATAATTTTGCAATTAGTAGTGTTTTTATCTACTACTAACAAGCGACGATTGATCAAAAGTTCGCGATCGCATTTTGGTAAAATCGGGTCAATTTGTCTGGCAAAAGGTACTTCAAACCAAAACTTAGATCCTTTCTCTATCTGACTTTCCACCCCAATGACTCCTCCCATTAAAGTCACCAGTTGTTTACAAATAGCTAATCCTAAACCGGTACCACCATATCTGCGAGTGGTAGAAGCATCCACTTGAGTAAATGGCGTAAAGAGTTTGCGTTGGTCTTCAGGGCTAATGCCAAGACCTGTATCTGTAATGACAAAATTAATGGTGGCTGTAGTAGAGGAAAGCGAACATAATTTTACTTGTACTAATACTTCACCAGTGCTAGTAAACTTAATAGCGTTGCTCATCAGGTTCATCAGAATTTGCCGCAGCCTACCAGCGTCCCCTTTCACTTGGGTGGGGACATTGCGATCGATGAGGGCAGCAATTTCTAATCCCTTATTATGGGCTGAGGGAGCTAATAAATCTAAGACTTCTTCAACGCAAGTAGATAGGTCAAAATCTAGAGTTTCTAGAGCCATTTCTCCAACTTCAAGTTTGGAAATATCCAAAATCTCGTTGATTAAACTTAAAAGGGAATCTCCACTAATCCGAATTGTTTCAATAAAATCTCGCTGTTCTGGGTCTAAGGGAGTATCTAAGACCAAACTGGTCATTCCCAAAACAGCATTCATCGGAGTGCGAATTTCATGACTTATATTTGCTAAAAAGGCACTTTTAGTCTGAGAAGCTAATTCAGCTTGGCGACGGGCAATTTCAAGTTCTTGTCGCTGACAGGTTTCTGCTGCTAAAAGTTGGGCTTGGGCTAAGGCAATACCGACTTGATCGGCTATTTGCCGTAAAAGATGAGTTTCAAAACTAGACCATTGGCGGGAATCATCACACTGATGAACTATAAGCAAACCGCGAAGTTCTTCTTTAACAAGTATGGGGACAACCAAATTAACTTTAACCCCAAACTTTTGCAGTAATTCTAGATTGCTTTGTTGGAGTTCCAGCAAATCCAAATCAGCCAGCCCGAAAACCCTTCCTTGACGGTACTGCTGTAGATAGTATTGCTGTAAATATTCGGCTCGAAAATAGGGGGCACTAATGTTTAGCTCTTTGATTGTTGGTAAGCCTGAAACTACTGCTTCAATAACGTTGGTTGCAGACTCATCTGGTAAAAGCTGATAAATCAAAACTCGGTCAGTTTGGAGAATCTTTTGTACCTCCTCGACGGTGATTTGAAGAATTTCTTCGATTTGCAAAGACTGGCGAATTTTGAGGGTGATTTCGGTAAAAAGTTGCGATCGCAAGTTTTGGCGTTGTAATTCCTCTTCAGCCTGTTTACGCTGGATAAATTGGCCCACTTGCTCACCGATCAAATTCATCGTTTTGGTCAAATCTGGATCGGGTGGTTGGATTTCACGATTGAAGCAGGTAATCACACCAAGGATTTTGTTACCACTGCGGATTGGAAAACCGAAAGCAGTGTTTAGTCCTATTTGATTGGCAATTTTGAAGTGAGGGAAATTCAAATCCTTAACAATATTAGTCAGCCAAACAGGTTCAGAACTAGCCCAGACACGCCCCGGTAATCCAACTCCTTGAATAAAGGTTGTTTGCCGCTTCAATGCTTCAAATTCTTGCACTTCAAGGGATGCTTCATACCAAATGTTCATAAAACGCAGCACATTTGCTTGCTGATCTACCATCCAAATTTCACCTAAATCCCATCCCAAACTCTCACAGATCCCTTGCAAGATTTGGGGGATAGCCTCGCTGATAGTCGTGGACTCCGCCAAAACAAGGGTTACAGCATATTGTGCCATTAAATGCTGTTGGGTTCGTTTGCGAATGGTGATATCAGTGCCAGTACCAACAATGTATTCCACCGCTCCTTCATAGTCTTTTAAGAAGGTATTCGACCAGGCAATCAATCGGCGGCTGCCATCCTTCATTATCCAATGGTTTTCATACTCCAGGAAGCCTCTACCAGTTAGCAATTCCTCAAAAACTGCTTTACCTGACTCCACTTCTTCAGGAAGTAGGAACAAGTTCCAGAAATACCTACCCCTCACCTCATCGAAGGAGTAACCAGTTATTTGCTCACAAGCTTGATTGAAACGAACGATTTTTCCTTGAGAATCGAGAACTGTTACCAACGCGCTGGCTGTATCAAGGACTGCTGAGATAAAATTACGTTCTTGATTTAAGGTTTCTTCTGCCCTTTTGCGCTCTGTTACCTCACGATAGATAAAGTAGTAAATTACAGCAAGAATGATAAAACTTACGCAAATAGCGATCGCAATTGTCACAGATGTTTTGCGAGTCCAAGCTTTTGTTGTTTGTGACAGTTGCTCACGCCGCTCCTTTTCTTCGTTCTCTATCTCATTGCTCACCTTGCTGATATCATCGATGAGATTTTGACTTTTATTTGTCAGTAGTCGCTGCAATGCCGCCTCTAATCCTTTCTTCTGGCGGAAGTCGATATTCTGTTTTAGTTCACTAAGTTTAGCTTGAGTCAGAGATTCAAGCTTTGCAATCTGCTTTTCTTGGTTTGGTTGATCTGTGGTTAAATCCTTTAGTTTGGTAATTTCTTGAGCAACGTTGGCAACTGCTTCTTGATAAGGTTTTAGATAAGTTTCTTTTCCCGTCAGGATATAATTATGTTCCGCAGTCTCCGCATCCTTTAACTGAGACAGTAGTTTTTCTAAGCTGTTAATTTTTCCATAAGCGTTCTTTATTATACTCCGATTATAAATATATACTCTGGTATTTTGATAGGAAACTACACCAATTAAAACTAAAATTATTGATGCTAAACCAAAACCTGTCGCAATCTTTTTAAAAAATTGTTTACTTATCTTCTGCGTCTGTTTGCCTTTTTTAGTCACAAGTACCAAACTTGCTAAATTTCTGCGTAATTCCAGTTGCTTAATGACTTGACGACCTAATATTCGTAATGCCTCTATTTGCTCTAGAGTAAGTTCTCGTGGAACGTAGTCAATTACACATAGAGTTCCTAGCGCGTATCCCTCTGGATTAGTCAGAGCTACACCAGCATAAAAGCGAATATTGGGGTCATACGTTACCAGTGGGTTTTTAGCAAACCTTTCATCATTTGTTGTATCGGGCACAACAAAAACATCAGGCTGTAAAATAGTATGGGCACAAAATGCGAAATCTCGATGTGTTTCCATAGCATCCAAGCCGACTTTTGACTTGAACCACTGGCGATTTTTATCAATTAGGCTAATTAAGGCAATAGGAGTTTGACAAATATATGAGGCTAAACGAGTAAGGTCGTCAAAGGCCGCTTCAGGTGGCGTGTCGAGAATTTTATAGTGCAAAAGCGTCTCGATTCTCTGTGCTTCGTTATCAGGTAATGGTGCTTTCATCCTTAAGCCTTATCTACATGGGACTGGGAAAGGGGGCAGGGTGTAGGAAGACAGGGAGACAAGGGAGAATTATTTAACAAGTTTCTTTCCCAATGCCCAATGCCCAATTCCCAATTCCCAATTCCCAGTTCAACAAACTTACTCTAATTAATGACAACAGTTTAGTTAAAAGCGTTAGCGTAATTTTACTGAGTTCGACGTTATTCAAGAATAAGTTATGAGTTAAATGATTAAGTCTCTGTTGTATTTTTTGTGGGCTGGTTTATTTGAAATCGGGGGCGGCTACCTGATATGGTTGTGGTTGCGCGAAGGTAAGCCGTTTTGGTGGGGCATATTGGGGGGAATTGCTTTAGCTATCTATGGGATTATTGCAACTCTTCAATCAGCAAATTTTGGTAGAGTTTATGCGGCTTACGGTGGTGTGTTTATCGCAATGGCAATGCTTTGGGGTTGGAAGGTAGACGGCTTAACTCCAGACCGTTACGACCTAATAGGAGCCTGTTTAGCTTTAGTCAGTGTTTTAATTATCATGTTTGCACCTAGAACTTAATAGGGCTGAGTGCTGAGGGCTGAGTAACTAAGAGAGATAAATCTAGGCGATGCACTGAGCTTGCCGAAGTGGGATTGAAGTAAGGACATATTAAATATACGCTACGCATCTCGAAATAAATATTGATTTCTTTTTCCTTGGCTTAAAAGCAGTTGCTCTCAGACCTTCTGAAATGAAGTGCAATTATTACTTTTTTACTCTAAGCCGAGTTACGGGCTAAACCCCCGCTATTCGCGTACAGCACTCAGCACTGTTTCGATGACAAGCAGCAATCTAGGTATCTAAGCTTTTATGCGGGAGATATAAAGAAAATTCATCACATATTTGTGCAAGTTATCTAAGAATTCACAATAATTCTCAATTCTCACAAGTATCTTGGTTTGTAACACTAGGTAACTAAAAATTTGCAATTTTGTAGCGCTTGCATAAAATGTTATTCTTCAAAAAAAAAAGATGCAATGATCTCATGCATATACCCTTATTGTAATCTTGACAACTACAATCGGGATTATATTTTTGTTAACATTTTCAGAAAATTAAGGTTCAGTAACTTTCAAGACAAAAATGTATAACTAAAAGTAATCAAATGTAGTTAAGGATACAAATCATTGGTGCTTAGGAAGAAAAAGAAGTGTTGAAGAAAGTTGTGATGATTGGGGCTATGACCCTACTGTTTTTGGCAGGGCCGCTGATGGGCAATGCTTTTGCCCAAGCACCAGCCGCTAGTCCACCTGCTGCTGATACTGGAGATACGGCATTTATGCTGATTTCAGCAGCGCTCGTGCTGTTAATGACACCAGGATTGGCATTTTTCTATGGGGGATTTGTGCGATCGCGGAATATCCTAAACACATTGATGATGAGCTTTGTGTTGATGGCGATTGTGGGAGTTACCTGGATTCTCTGGGGTTATAGTCTTTCCTTTGCACCAGGGTTGCCATTCATTGGTGGATTACAGTGGCTTGGTTTGAATGGTGTCGGTTTAGAGACTCAAGGCTACTTGCCGCATCTGCCTTATGAAGATGCCCTGAAAGCAGCAGACCCCAAATATGCTGATTTAACTTCTTATGCGGGAACGATACCCCACCAGGCATTCATGATCTACCAAGCCATGTTTGCCATTATCACCCCAGCCTTAATTTCTGGAGCGATCGCAGAACGGATGAGTTTCCGCGCTTATTCGCTGTTTGTCCTCTTGTGGTCAACCTTTGTTTATGCTCCACTGGCACACATGGTATGGGCTAAAGGTGGATTCTTGGGCTTGGCTGGTGGATTGGGTGCCCTCGACTTTGCCGGGGGTACAGTAGTTCACATTAGTTCTGGCGTTTCTGCCCTAGTAGCTGCTATTGTCCTTGGCCCTCGGAAAACCCATCCAGACCGCCTTAGCCCACCGCACAACGTTCCGTTTATTTTGCTGGGTGCTGGCTTGCTGTGGTTTGGTTGGTTCGGCTTCAACGCTGGGAGCGCCCTATCTGTTGCTAGTGGAACTTCTGGTAGCGTCGTTACCAATCTGGCAACAACAGCCTTTGTTGCCACCAATGCGGCGGCAGCAGCAGCAGCATTAATGTGGCTAATTATGGAAGCAGTTTTACGGGGTAAACCAACCGCCGTAGGAGCAGCTACAGGGGCCGTTGCTGGTTTAGTGGGCATCACTCCCGCCGCCGGGTTTGTCACACCCCTATCAGCGATTTTAATTGGTTTCATTACCGCCTTTGTTTGCTTCTATGCCATCAGTTTCAAGCACAAGCTAGAAATTGACGATGCTTTAGATACCTATCCCGTGCATGGCGTTGGTGGTACAGTCGGGGCAATTTTAACCGCCATCTTTGCCACAACTCAAGTCAACGGCGGAGGTAAAGAGGGAGTATTGCGTGGTAATTTTGGGGAATTGGGAGTTGAACTAGCAGCAATTGCCGTTGCTTATGCGATCGCAGCTGTTGGTACGTGGATTATTCTCAAGGTTATTGATGCTACAGTCGGTCTGCGAGTCAAAGAAGAAGCTGAATTGCAAGGTTTGGATATCAACGAACACGGCGAAGAAGGTTACAACTCCGAGTTTGGCGATCGTCCGACTTAGTAGGAGTTAGGAGTTAGGAGTTATTTATCTCCCCCATCTCCTCAATCCCCATTTTAAAATTGTGTAATTTGCGATCGCTAGCGTTAAAATTTGATTCAAATAATTGGTAAATTTCGCTAGTCGTGTCTACTTCTGCAAAAACCTTTCCTATCTGGGCATTTTTCTCGCTGTTAACCAACGGCATCCTAATGTTGGCGGTCATCCTGCTAATTTGGCAACAGCAGAGATTGTCCGCCTTTTTTGGGATAGTAACATCCTCAGAATCAATCAACCTGAACAACTCACCCCAAATTGTTACACCTGATTTGGGTCGCCGTCACCAACTCACTTACCAAGAGTGGGTAGACATCCTCAAACAAGAAGCTAAGGTTGCATCTGACCAACATCCTGGGCATTTAAGCATCCTGGCGGGAGATTCGCTAAGTTTGTGGTTTCCCCCTGAGTTATTACCCGAAGGTAAAACTTGGCTCAATCAAGGAATTTCTGGCGAAACCAGCAATGGACTTTTGAACAGATTGAAGATATTTGACCGTACCCAGCCAGAGGTAATTTTTGTGATGATTGGCATTAATGACCTAATTCGGGGGATGAGCAATGGGGTAATTTTAGATAATCAGCGCCAAATTATCAATTACCTCCAAAAGACGCATCCCACAGCGCAAATTGTTGTCCAATCGATTTTGCCACATGCGGCAGAAGAAGCGACCTGGAAAGGAAAAGATAAACTGTTAGCCGTTGCTAATAGTCGGATTCGCGAGTTGAATCAGCAACTGCAAAGTATATCTACCAAAAAAGGTGTCAAATATCTCGATTTATATCCCCTGTTTACCAACAAACAAGGAAATCTCCGCCGCGAATTTACTACTGATGGCTTACATTTAAGTCCTGAAGGCTATATAGTTTGGCGTTCTGCATTGCAGATTTATGGCGAAATCGAATTAAAATCTCAGCGCCAAAATCCTTCGGGGGAAAAAGGTTAAAGGACAAAAAGAAGTAATATCTTTGAATACAACTCTGTATAAATCGCGGCTTGGCGCGAGAAAATAAAGAATAGTGGTTTAAATAGACAAATCTAATGGATACAAAAGCTTTTAAGCGCAGCTTGCAACATTCGGAAAATTACAATCGCAAGGGCTTTGGTCATCAAGCAGAAGTTGCCACTCAGTTGCAATCTGAGTATCAGAGTAACTTAATTCAAGAAATCCGCGATCGCAATTACATCCTGCAACGGGGTAATGTGACAATCCGACTAGCACAAGCCTTTGGCTTTTGCTGGGGTGTAGAACGGGCTGTGGCTATGGCCTATGAAACCCGTCAGCACTTTCCCACAGAACACATCTGGATTACTAACGAGATTATCCACAACCCTTCTGTAAATCAGCGAATGCAGGAAATGGCGGTAGAATTCATCCCCATTGAAGGAAAAAATAAAGACTTTTCTGTTGTTGGCACTGGTGATGTAGTAATACTACCTGCTTTTGGGGCTAGCGTTCAAGAAATGCAGATCCTTCACGATAAAGGCTGCAAAATAGTTGATACAACTTGCCCTTGGGTATCTAAAGTTTGGAATACAGTAGAAAAGCACAAAAAAATCGATTACACATCAATAATTCACGGTAAATATAAACACGAAGAAACAGTTGCTACAAGTTCCTTTGCGGGCAAGTATTTAATTGTGTTGAATTTGTCAGAAGCACAGTATGTTGCTGACTATATTATCAATGGTGGGAACCGGGAAGAGTTTCTGACCAAATTTGCGAAAGCTTGTTCAGCCGGATTTGACCCCGATCGCGATTTAGAAAGAGTTGGCATTGCCAACCAAACTACAATGCTGAAAGGCGAAACTGAGCAAATCGGGAAACTTTTTGAGCGGACTATGTTGCAGAAGTATGGCCCCACCGAGTTAAATCAGCATTTCCAAAGCTTTAATACTATCTGTGATGCCACCCAAGAACGGCAAGATGCCATGTTGGAGTTAGTGGAACACAATTTAGATTTAATGGTAGTAATTGGTGGATTCAATTCATCCAATACTACTCAATTGCAACAAATTGCTTTTGAGCGAGGAATACCTTCTTATCATATTGATACTGTTGAAAGGATTAAATTAGGAGATTCTATAGAACATCGGCAATTAAATGGGCAATTAATAACTACAAAAAACTGGTTGCCAGATGGAGAAATTGTTGTAGGAATTACTTCTGGTGCTTCTACACCAGATAAGGTAGTAGAAGATGTGATTGAGAGAATTTTTGCAGTGAAAGCAACAGCAATACTGGTTTAAGTAGGTAGGCGTAATTAAATATAAGATCAGACCTCACCCTCAATCCCTCTCCTTAGTAAGGCTATGGTGTACACACAAGTTATCGAATCACCACCAGTCCTTAAATTACCCCACCCTAACCCTCCTCTTAGAAAGGCTACGGTGTACACACATCTCTGTAGAAACCCAAAATCGTTGGAGATCCCCCTAAATCCCCCTTAAAAAGGGGGACTTTAAGAGACTTTTGCCCCCCAATTTATCGGGGGGTTGGGGGGATGAAAAGCCTATGAGGCCACTCTCAAAGACTTGTGTGTACACCGTAGCCTTAGTAAGGTGAGGGAAAGAAATTCTCTTGTTTCCCACTAATGCATCGGGGGGATTAAGGAGGGTAATTAGACTTGTGTGTACACCGTAGCCTTAGTAAGGAGAGGGAAGCCGGAGGCAGAGTGAGGTTTGATATTTAATTTGAACCACTTACTTAACAGCGATCGTTTATTGGCGAAACATCAGACTAATATCAGCTATCAAGTTCGTAGTAAGGACTTTAGTCCTTATTTTTCAAGCATTAAATTCCTTACTATAACCCTCAAAACTGATAACTGATAACTGTTCACTATTTTAAAAAATTGGGAGAAATTCAAGAAATGGCTGTTTATGAGCAAATTGGTAAAAGCTATGATTTGACTCGTCGGGCCGATCCTGAAATTGCTGCCCGATTAGCTGTTCACCTTCAGCTAAAATCAGATTTTTCATATCTTGATGTGGGATGTGGAACTGGAAATTACACACTAGCTTTAGCAAAATATGCTGGTGTTTGGCATGGAGTAGACCAGTCAAAAAAGATGATTGATGCTGCTACAAATAAGAGTAATATTGTAAATTGGCAAGTTGCAGAAGCTGAAGCCTTGCCTTATGCTGATAGAGCTTTTTCAGCTGTGTTATGCACCCTAGCAATACATCATTTTGCTGCATTAACTCCTGCTTTTCGGGAGATTTACCGTGTCTTAGCGGCTGGTCATTTTGTGTCATTCACGGCAACACCAGAGCAAATAAGCAAATATTGGTTAGTCGAATATTTTCCAGAGGCTATACATAAGTCTGCTGAACAAATGCCAAGTTTAGAAAAGGTCAAATATGCTCTCAATGAGGCAGGTTTTAACTCAATAAATATCCAAGCTTATTCTATTTCAAAAAAATTGCAAGACCTATTTTTATATAGTGGTAAATATCGTCCTGAAATATATTTAGATGAAAATGTCCGTTCTGGAATTTCTACATTTTCTTTGTTAGCTTCGCAAGATGAAATCGCCGTAGGGTGTCAAAGGCTAGCAGCAGATATTAATACAGGCCTAATTAAGGAGATTATCAATAAGTATGAAAATAATAACGGAGATTACTTGTTTGTAATTGCTGATAAAGTAGCAACTTGAACTAAAGGATGAAGATTAAAGCAGCAATGTTCTTATCCAATCAACGCCTCATACTCATCATGTGAACCAATCCAGATCCAGTAATAATCCTCGCCTGACCACAAATCATTTCCTACTTTTTTAAAATGCAAAGACGGATGAAATTGATTATTAATCCAAAGACGATACGCCTTTCTAGCTTGCTCTTTAACTTCAGGTGAAAGTACAGTATAAGAGCGCCAAAAATCAGGGGTTGTTAAGGATTTCATCTAACGGTTGCACCTGATTAGCTTCAATATCTGCCTTTGCACGCTGGATTAACCGATCCAATCGACCAGATTTTGCATCTGCTTCAATTTGCTTATCCCAGGCATCATTGAGATATTCTTGAAGCCAGTTTGATAAATTTCGTATTTCACCTTCAGATAGTTGCATAATAGCGGCTTCTATTTCTGGGAGTGAGTTCATCCTAATTATCCTCAATCCAGCACTATAAAATATATTGTACCAAAGCGGTTCTCATTTATGTGAGGTACACCGGTAGGGGCAATTCATGAATTACCCCTACACCTTACGAGATAATTTTGCACCACATTTGAATGGGAACCGCTATATGAAGTAATAATTATTAATTTAATCATGAATTAGCATGACAGAAAAATGGCTTTCTATCGTCGGTATTGGGGAAGATGGATTACAGGGGTTAAGCGCGATCGCTCGTTCTCTAGTCGATCGAGCTAAAGTAATTGTCGGAGGCGATCGCCATTTGGCAATGCTCCCTCCAGACGATCAACGTGAGAAAATAGTCTGGGCATCCCCTATTAGTACGTCTGTAGACGAAATCATTCAGCGTCGGGGTCAGCCGATCTGCGTACTTGCAAGCGGCGATCCGATGTGTTATGGCATTGGTGTCACCTTGATGCGGCGAATTCCCATCTCGGAAATGATGATTATCCCTGCCCCTTCAGCCTTCAGCCTCGCCTGTGCAAGGGTGGGATGGTCTTTAACTGAGGTGGAAACCTTGAGTTTAAATGGTCGTCCATCTTCATTACTCCAGTCTTACATCTATCCGGGAGCTAGGCTGTTAATTTTGAGTGAGGGGAAGGACACGCCCGCCATTGTTTCCCAAATTTTGACAAATCGCGGCTATGGTGGCAGCAAAGTCACCGTATTGGAGCGTATGGGTGGCACTCATGAAAGAATTGTGTCAGGTAGGGCTACATCTTGGAGCGAAACGGAAGTTGCGGCGTTGAATGCGATCGCAGTTGATTGTATTGCCGATGCTGGGGTTATCCCTTTACCAAGATTACCAGGATTACCAGATAACGCCTATCACCACGATGGACAGTTAACTAAACGTGAAGTTAGGGCAATCACCCTAGCAGCTTTGGCTCCCGCACCGGGCGGGTTATTGTGGGATGTTGGCGCGGGTTGCGGCTCAATTTCTATTGAATGGATGCGAAGCCATCCCCGGTGTCGAGCGATCGCGATCGAGCAAAATTCATCTAGACTACTATATATTGCTGATAATGCCACCACTCTTGGTACTCCAAATCTGCAAATCATTCCAGGCAAAGCACCCCATGCCCTAAAAGATTTGCCAGCACCAGATGCGATTTTTATTGGTGGTGGGGTGACAGCAACGGGACTTTTTAATGTTTGCTGGGAGGCATTGCCGCCGGGTGGACGTTTGGTAGCAAATGTGGTGACGGTAGAGGGTGAGCAAACTTTATTTCAATGGCATGAACAAGTTGGTGGCCATTTAACTCGTATTGCCATTCAGAAGGCGGAACCCATTGGTAAATTTTTGGGTTGGCGAGCAATGGCACCTGTGACGCAATGGATAGTTGTGAAGTCTGAGTAGTTCACAATCGGCTTCAACTGCGGAAATTATTGAAACATAATAAGAGTCAATTTAATGGCGATCGCTTTTCTCAAAGTAAGTTTTCGAGTTATTGTAGTCTTTGAACAAGAAGGAGAAGAGTCAGAATATAAAATTTTCCTGACTCTGTAAACTTCTGATGCACAATATTTCTACTTTTTATAAAAAAAGTAAAGGTTCAAAACCTCGCCCGCAAGTGGCGCGAATAAATCCTTGTATCTTAAGGTAGGTAGAAACCCCACCCCAAGTGTCTGGCTTAGTTTAATCCCCCTGCTTCCCCTGCTTCCCCTGCTCCCCCTGCTCCCCCTGCTCTCTTCATTTTTGGGTGGCGATCGCTAACTTTGCCCCTTGAACTTTACGAACCCGATCCATTACCGCGACTACCCGCCCATAATCAACTTTTTCATCAGCATTAATAATCACTAAAACTTCTTGGTTAGAACCAACTAAAGCACGGACTTGCTCTGTCAAATCATCAACTGCAACTGGTTTCCGGTTCAGGCTTACCTGTTGTTTTGCATCTACCGTAATGGTAATTTTATTGGGAACTTGCTGCTGTTTCGCGGTGGTAGCCTTTGGTAAATTTACTGGCAAACCTTCAGAACGTGTTAAAAACAGAGTTGACATGATAAAAAATGTCAAAATTGCAAAAATCACGTCAATCATCGGCACGATGTTGATCTGTAGTGGAAGTTCTGGTTCATCTGGTAGACGCATAAGTTTTTTCTCCTCGTTCATAACGACGACGGTAAAGTAATTCTAGCTGTCCCCCATACTCTTGAATTAATGCAATTTGCCTCTGGTACAGTCCCCGGAAGGTATTGGCAAATAAGAGTGTAAAAATTGCAACAACCAATCCTGATGCAGTTGATACCAAAGCTTCACTAATCCCAGATGTAACACCAGTTGTTTTTGTACCTCCCACATCACCAAGGTTTAGGGAAGCAAAGGAGGCAATTAATCCTAACACAGTGCCGAGAAGACCTAACAAGGGCGCAAGACCAACTATTGTCTCAAAAATGTTTTGGAAGCGCTTAAGTACAGGTATTTCAGCCTGGGCTTCGCTTTCTAATGCCAAACGAAATTCTTCTGGATTTGGCTCTTCTAATTCTAAAGCAGCGAGAAAAATCCTTGCCAGTGGCAAATCTGCATTTTTCTGAAGTTTATCCATTGCACCAACAAGATTATCGAGTCGGTAGAGATTCAAAACATCTCGCACCACACGGCTTTGACGCTGATTGATCCTTACCCAAAATCTGACACGCTCAATCATCAATGCCACTGCCAATACCGAAAACAACAACAGGGGCCACATGACCACACCACCTGCTGCAAACAAATTATGAATTCCCATGTAGTGCCTCTATAACATCATCCACAATACAAAATCAGACTACCAGAATCTAGATCAAAGCTGAAACTTTTTCTCAATAAACTATAAAATATAATGATAATTTTTAAATATACTTATCATAATTTATAGTTAATTTTTTATTCAATTTACATAAAATAATTTAATTAAAATAAAAATTAATTTTGTTCAAAACCATGATATTAAGGATGTCTTTACTAAGAGAGGGTTCCGTCAGGCGATCGCAAGTAATTTTAATTGTTGACTTGATATTTATAACCTTACATTCTAAGATAACTAGATTAGTGAGAATAGGTAGCAATAGCTATGAGCTTTTCTGGCATTACTGTCGAGCAACGTTCCAAAGAAGTTGAGGCTCTCAAGTCTTTTCTGACTTACAGTCTGATAGGTTCACTGGCGCTGCATATCGGCGTACTGTCTTCAGGCATAGGTAATTATTTGACGAGAGTCCCCACAGGAGAAGATGAACCAATAGAGGTGGCGATCGTTGATTCTCCAACTACCGAACCAGAAAAACCACTTGAAAAAATTCCAGAAGAACCCAAAAAAGAACCGGAAGTTGTTCAAAAACAGTCCATAGAAACTCAATCAGTACAAAAACCAGTACAAGAATTGATTGAAAAACCAAAAATTCAGCCAGTTCAAGAACAACCAAAGCAAACTACTCAAATTCAGCCAGTTCCACAACAACCAAGACAAACTACTCAGATTCAGTCAGTTCCACAACAACCAAAGCAAACTACTCAGATTCAGCCAGTTCTACAACAACCAAGACAAACTACTCAAAACTCACAACCGACAGATGGGAAAATTGCTCCCAAGCCATTCATTCCTATGACAACTGTTGCTCCTCAAAGTGGTGGTGGCGGTGGTAATTCAGTCTTGACAGGTAACTCTGGTAGCTCTGGCGTTGGTTTAAGTACAGGCTCTGGCGGTGGTTCAGGCTCAGGCTCTGGCGGTGGTTCAGGTTCAGGAATTGGCAGTGGCTCAGGTTCAGGAATTGGCAGTGGCTCAGGTTCAGGAATTGGTAGTGGTTCAGGCAATGGAGTAGGAAACCGCCCAACAGTAGCAACAGCGCCAACACCTCCAAAAATTAACAGTTCTGGTAATGGTAATGGTCGTGCAGCTTGCCGCGAATGTAATGCCAAATATCCAGAGGCAGCAAGACGGCGAGGAGTTGAAGGCAGAGTAGAAGTGGCTGTAGATACTGATGCACAAGGCAATGTCACCAATGTGCGGGTTGCTCGCTCTAGTGGAAACCGTGACTTGGATGAAGAAACTATGAGACAAGCGCGTGACTGGAAATTAAAACCCGCAGAAGGTGGTAGACAAGGGGTATCAATAGCTACTGAATTTGCCATAAAAGGTTCAAGTCGATCGCGCCAAGTTCAAGAACGACAAGCACAAAGACAAGCTGAAGAGAGAACTCAGCAGACAACGGCTGCCAATTCCACACAAGAAGCTCCGAAACGTAGGCGTAGAGAGTTGACATCTTCATCATCTAATGAAGCTACAGCTACAAAACCAGCTGAAACTAGAGCCACAAAACCAGCAATATCTGGGTTTAGTAGACGGTTGGAACCTCAAACAGGTGAAAGCACTGGTATAAACTCATCATCTAGAGTTAGGACAACTCGCACTCAAGGAACTGCAAGAGAGTCCTTACCAACTACCGATTCATCACAACAGCCACAAACAACCACCAATCGGCGGCGGCGCAGAGAAAACACTAGCCAGAACAAGCTGCGAGAATCTTTGCGCCGTTTACGCCAACAACCTCAATCGCAACCACAACCTGCTGCACCACCCGCTACAAGTCAGCAGTAGAGTTACAAAAGGTACGGTTATTGCGATCGCACATTACAATAAAACCGAACCTGCTCAACTTGAAGGTTGATTTATTCTTATACATAGGAAGCTTGAGATTGAGCTTTGTGCAATTTAAGATTGCTTGAAAAACATATTCTATCAATTGTTTGCAAACCAGTAAGCTTGAGATTGAGCCTCCTGAGACTAAATAGTTATATCTTAGAGGTGATAGTTATGGCACTGATTCGTTGGAATCCATTTCTGGATGTGGAACGCTTAGAACCATTGCGAGAAATCGACACATTACAACGGCAAATGAATCGACTGTTTGACACATTGATACCAACTACTAATAGTAGTGATACCCCTGGATTGACCTTGAGTCCTCCTGCTGAACTAGAAGAAATTGATGATGCGCTTCACTTGAGACTAGAAGTACCTGGTTTAGAACCAAAAGATATAAATATAGAAGCAACACGCGAATCAGTTTTGATTAGCGGTGAGCGTAAAGTTGAAACCAGGACTCAAAAAAACGGTGTAACTCGGTCTGAGTTCCGTTATGGTAAGTTTCAGCGAGTAATCCCGTTACCTTCCCAAATTCAAAATGACAAAGTGCAAGCTGAATACAAAAATGGTATTCTCCACTTGATCTTGCCGAAAGCTGAATCAGAAAAACACAAAGCCGTCAAAGTTAATCTTGGTTAATTCAAAACTGAAAATTAGAAATTAGGAAAGAGTTCTTTTGCTCCTAATTCCCATTCCTATTAACAATGATACCCGCCTCCTAAAAACAGGAGGCGGTTCTTTCTTATACAGCCATAGCTTCACCAATCAATACACCTCGATCGCGAGGGAAGAAGTGTTAAGTAGTTGGACAAAAATATTTACAGTCATTGCGAGCAAAGCGTTGCAATCCCAACCGCAAGTGAATTGCTTCATTACGCTATCTCTACGAGACGCTACCGCGTTAAGCGAAGCTATGCCGAAGGCTTTACGCTTCATTCGCAATGACATTGTGTAATTAATTCTATCCAAGTACTTAGTATCATGTCCCGGTAATCACAAGTGATTACCGCATCTGTGCAAAAATCGGAAAAGCCTCTTTCCCCCTGCTCCCTGCTCCCTGCCCCCTGCGGTCTAAACGATAAGTCTTTAGCCGGACATGATATTAGAGCTAGAGCCGCTCACTACAAACTTTGAATTATCTACGTCGTCCTACTTGGTAGTGTTTGCCGATGGTCAATTATATGCTGAGATAATAGTCAATGGCTAACTTTCAAGTTGCTCATCTGCACTTTATGTTAGATGTCAAATTCACCAATTTGAATAAAACTTCTACACAAACACACACTGATGCACTTTGATTTGCTTGAATAGCTATATTGATAGGACATTGATCCGACGGCAATTCACAATCCTGATTATGGCAAGTAAATTCATTGATGTTAGGGAATACACTGTCAGGGCGCACAAAAGACAGATTCATACTCGTGTTTTCCAGTTTGTCTGTAAAGAGTGTAACGATCTGACAAAACGCGAGACGTTCGGGCCTAGACCCTTATATTGTGAGAGATGTCGCCCTCCCCAAGCACCGAAAAAATCCCAGCCAACATCTCAGAAAGCAAAACCCAGACCAATGTCTTATAAAAGTGACATCGATTTAAATTGATTGAAGCCTTATGACTCAAAATGGACAATTAGAACCACCTCCGGGCACTTTTCTCTCACCACTGTTGGAATTACGAGACTATTATGCTCGCCTCACAGAAGAGTATGAACGCCTCTTTGTACAGGCGCGATCGCAGCTAGATCATGTAGAGGCGTTGTTGTCTAACTGGTCTTCTTCTGATAGCAACAAGCACATATCAAGACTGACAGCAGCTGATGAAACCTCGAATGTTTCTCAAGAAGGATCTGTGAGGTTTTTATCACCTCTTGATGACATCAATGAAATCAACTTGGTAGAGTCTCTACAGTTAGAACTCACAGACTCAGATCGGGTTGAGATCGATAATTCTTTTTCTGCCACTGTTGATACAAAAGAGAGAAAACCTCCAACTACATCACCAGATGCGAATAGGGCGCTAGAGAACAACGATAGTTCAACGAAGGTGGCAGAAATTCCCATGCTATCCAAGTATCAGCACGCTATCTCGCGAATGGAAGCCATCAAACAACTATTGCAAGAGCAGATAGGCACTGTCTGTCATATCGATTTTATCGTGCGATCGCTTTATGGAGAGTTGGATTCCAATCTATTCAAAGTAGTTAAAGGTAGAGTTCAATCTTCCCTTACCCAAGGTAGAGAAAGGAATTATTGGGTAACTATTCCCGATGAACCAGGTTGTTATACTCTAGATTTAAGTTTGGTAGCCCCAAGTAAGCGCAATGGTGCTTCTAGAAACAAAAATAAGAAGCCTTTTGTACCCCCGACAAAAACAGTACCGATGCTCAAAGCCTTTGAGGGTCAATTCTTAATTGATGCTCTCACCTCTCTGTTTGAAGACAATCCAGGTAAAGTTTTCAGTGTTGCTGAAGTCATCGCCGGAATTTATGGAGAACTAGATTCTCATCAAATTAGAGAGATCAAAAATAAGGTCTTGAATGAATTATCTAGAGGCTATCGGACAGGCCGATTCTCTAGGGTTCCTAACGAAATCGGCTTTTATACTTTAGACTCAAATCTGATATTGAAGAGTAGTTTTCGTTAAATTGGCATTGGGAATTGGGCATTGAGAATTGGGCATGGGGCATGGGGCATTAGTTCTTTATTTCTCCCCCTGCTCCCCCCTGCTCCCCCCTGCTCCCCCTGCTCCCTTGTCCCCACTCCCCTATCCCAAAAACAGCTTGTATGCCGGATTCTTATTCTCATCCCAATAGCGATAGCCCAGATTATCGAGAAAAGCTTGCCAATCTTCCATCTCATAGGGAGGAACCTGGATACCGACAACAATTCGTCCGTAGTCTGCGCCATTGTTGCGGTAGTGGAAAAGACTAATATTCCAGTCGGGACTCATGGAAGTAACAAACTTCATCAATGCACCGGGACGTTCGGGAAACTCAAAACGGTAGAGTAATTCATTGTCAGCCAAAGGAGAGTGCCCACCCACCATGTGCCGCAGATGTAATTTAGTTAGTTCGTCGTCTGTTAAATCAAGGGTTTCAAATCCTTGAGCTTCAAAGGTTTCTACCATCTTTGCAGCATCAGCACGGTTTTGAATTTGCACACCGACAAAAATATGGGCTGTTTTTTCATCAGCAATGCGATAGTTAAACTCAGTAAGATTACGGTTGCCAATACATTCACAAAACTGGCGAATACTTCCCCGTTCTTCAGGAATTGTGACTGCAAAGATTGCTTCCCGGCGTTCTCCTAATTGTGCCCGTTCTGCCACGAAGCGGAGACGATCGAAATTCATGTTTGCACCGCAAGCTACAGCAATTAAGGTTTGTCCCTCGATTTGTTCTCGCTCTACGTAGGCTTTGGCAGCTGCGATCGCTAATGCACCGGCTGGCTCTAAAATGGATCGCGTATCCTCAAATACGTCTTTAATCGCAGCACAAGTATCATCTGTATCCACCAAAATGATTTCATCTACATACTGCTGACACAAACGGAAGGTTTCTTCACCAACTTCTCGCACCGCTACGCCATCAGCAAATAAACCCACTTGAGATAAGCGCACCCGATGTCCGGCTTTGAGCGATTGAGACATGGCATCAGCATCTACTGGTTCAACACCAATGATCTTGATTTCGGGACGCAATCGTTTCACATAAGCCCCAATCCCAGAAATTAATCCACCCCCTCCAATTGCAACAAAAATTGCATGAATGGGTTGCTGATATTGTCGTAAAATTTCCATCCCGATGGTTCCCTGTCCGGCAATTACATGAGGATCGTCGAAAGGATGAATAAAGGTCAAACCTTTTTCCACTTCTAATTCACGGGCATAACTATAAGCATCGTCGTAGGTATTACCATGTAACACGACTGCTCCGCCTCTCATTCTCACCGCGTCCACCTTGACTTGAGGTGTGGTTACTGGCATGACGATAATCGCTTTGGTTCCCAAGCGATTAGCTGCAAGGGCGACTCCCTGAGCATGGTTTCCCGCCGATGCTGCAATTACACCTTGCGCTAATATATCTGGTGGCAGTTGCACCATCTTATTATAAGCACCCCGCAGTTTAAAGGAAAATACTGACTGCATATCTTCACGTTTCAGCAGGAGTTGATTATTTAGCCGCGCCGACAAATTTGGTGCATACTCTAGTGGTGTTTCCTGGGCAACATCATACACACGGGCAGTCAGGATTTGGATGAGGTAGTCGCAATACATGGGTGTCAAGGTGTTAGCAAATGCCGGATGAAAACTAATTTTACGTTACAAGCGATCGCACTGATTTTATTTAATTGCACTCTCTTGAAGTTTTGAGTGAATATAATTTAAAAATTAGTAATCCTGTGAGAAGAGAAACAAGTATCAATAATTGAATTTTTTTAGGGACTTAAAATTTAGTGCGATCGCTGATAGGTTGAGTTTAAAATAGTTTAACCAACTGTCCGATTATGAAGATCAACAGATAAGTATAATGTTGCTTATGAACATAACCGATCAATTTATGTTAAAGTGTGCATAGAAGATTAAATTCGGCTGTGTAGTTTGTTTTTATATATACTTAGTATTGCAGACCTCTCCGGATCTAAATCTCTACACCCCCTGATTCTGGAGACATTATATGTCAATTTACGTCGGCAATCTATCTTATGAGGTTAGAGAAGAAGACCTCAAAGCAGTCTTTGCAGAATACGGAACGGTAAAAAAAGTCCAATTGCCTATGGATAGAGAAACAGGTCGAATGAGAGGTTTCGGCTTTGTAGAAATGGAATCAGACGCGCAAGAAACAGCAGCAATTGAAGGCCTTGATAATGCTGAGTGGATGGGTCGGAGTTTAAAAGTTAATAAAGCCAAGCCCAAGACAGATGGAGGTTCCTCTCGCCGCTATTAAGGTCTAAAAATTAAGAATTTAACTCTAAGTCTTGAGGGCAGACAAGACACCTGCTTTTTTATGCTTCAGTTGACTGGAGTATTTACTAAATACTAACCACATGAACCCAGAAGCTAAACATATTGTTAGCGAACTAAGGCGTGAGTTCTACTCTAACTTTGCTGCTGCTATGAATATGCCGGTGAGCATAACTGGTACATCTTATAGTAGCAATTCACCGATCGCATCTTGGATGGATCGCAGTCAGAGATTAAACTATGTAAATGTATACGCTTATACAGCACCCGATGAATTTGTCCCATTCCGCCCGTTCATTCTTCGACTCGCTATTAACAAGAGTGCTGGTAGAGTCACGACCTTTAAAAAAGGACAAGTCTGCCGAGGTCTTAATTTGGTGTGGGACTTTGAACTAACTGTACTACCAAAAGAAATCTTAGACTTTCTTCCCTGGATAGTTAACTTAGTTGAAGTTAATGACAACAGTTCATCTTTATTGCTAAAATTACCACCTCATTCGTTTGAATTAAAAGTGCCAGAGGTTGGGTTATTAAATAATGCATGGACTGAGAAAGCTTGGCTTCTTGCAAATTCGACAATATCCAACGGTTAGTGCTTAAGTTGCTTTTAGCAACCGACTCAAAATATATCTGCTTGGGCTTTGTTTGCTCAATCAGAAAGTAGCGAGCCTACTTTGGGGAACGCCTCAAACATTTATAAATTTTTAAAACAAAATAGACAAGGTTGTACGAGTACTAGAAGCGTTTCCTCATTTGTTTGCTAATCATGCTAATCGTGCATTAATATCTGCTAGATACCTGATAATTGATAAGGCAATCTACAGAAAGCAAATATGCAGACTCTCGCAAAACTCTCCCTTCCAAGTATGGGCTGCGGGACTTGGGCCTGGGGCAACCAACTGCTTTGGGGATATAACGAAAGTATGGATAACCAGTTGCAAGAGGTGTTTAACCTTTGTGTAAACAATGGTGTAACTTTATTTGATACAGGTGATTCTTACGGAACTGGGAGATTGAATGGTCGAAGTGAGTTATTGCTGGGACGATTCAACCGAGAATATATAGGTTTAGACAAAGACAATATTTGTATTGCTACTAAACTTGCTGCTTACCCGTGGAGATGGACACGTCAATCAATGGTAAAGGCTTGCAAATCATCTGCCCAACGCCTGGGAAAAAATGTTGATTTGGTACAAATGCACTGGTCTACAGCAAATTATGCTCCTTGGCAAGAGGGAGGGCTGTTAGATGGTCTTGCCGACTTGTATGAGCAAGGACTGGTCAAGGGTGTGGGACTATCTAATTATGGGCCGAAACGGCTTAAGCAAGTGCAGAAAAAGTTTGCTGAACGAGGCGTTCCTATTATTACTCTGCAAGTTCAATATTCTCTGTTGTCTACGTATCCTGTCACCCAACTAGGACTTAAAGACCTTTGTGATGAGTTAGGAATTAAATTGATTGCCTACAGCCCTCTAGCTTTGGGACTACTGACAGGAAAATACTCTGAGCAAGGTACTCTGCCCAAGGGCATCCGAGGTCTGCTATTTAGGCAGATATTAGCAGGAATGGGTAGAAATAAAGAAACTTCTGCTGGTAAATCGCTTCTGTCATGTTTGCAAGAAGTGGCACAGTTCAGAAACAAAACTATGTCACAGGTAGCGATTAATTGGTGCATTTCCAAAGGAACCATCCCCATCCCTGGAGCAAAGAGTGTCGAACAGGTGAGGGAGAATATTGGTGCATTGGGTTGGCAATTACAGCATAGTGAGATTGCAGAGTTGGATAGTGCGGCAGCGAATGCTGACAAAAAAATGGTGCAAAATATCTTTCAAACTAAGTAGAAATTCGGTCTAAAGGTTGGTTGAAGGCGAGAGCTTTTATCTCAATCTGTCAAGTCAAGAAGCTGATAAATCTAAACCTTGCCGAAAAGAGATTAGTATTTCATTCAATGCAGCCATATCAATTAAAAATGCATCATGTCCGTGGGTTGACTCCAACCACGCCAGTTGAGCATTAGGGATTAAATTTGCTAATTCTTGTTGTTCTACAGGCGGATAGAGGATATCAGAATCAATGGCGACAACTAAAGTCGGTTGCTGGATGCTTCGCAGAACAGATTCATAATCTGATAAATTAGGAACTGTGCGATCGCGTCCAACATCGTGGCGATCCATTATCTGGGTGAGAGTAATATAAGTGTTAGCATCAAATCTTTCTGTCAGCTTTTGACCCTGATGCTGTAAATAACTGGCTATAGCAAATTGCTCAGATGGATCATACTGCCGTCCAAAACGAGTTGTAAAACTATCCCAAGAACGGTAAGTAGACATCGCCATCATTCGCGCTACTGCTAATCCTTGGTTTGGGGGAGCATCTAGAGTGTAGTTCCCTCCTCGCCAATTTAGATCGGCATAAATTGCCTGTCTTTGGGCTTCACTTAATCCAATACACCAAGCAGAATGTCTACCAGAAACAGCAATGGGTGCGATCGCTTTGACTTTTTCTGGATATAATAATGCCCACTCCAGTGCTTGCATTCCACCTAGTGAACCGCCAATTACGAACCGCAGAGATTGAACACCCAGGTATTCTAGTAGTGCAGCTTGCAAGCGAACAATATCTCGGATTGTAATCTTAGGGAAGGATATGCCATAAGGGTTTCCCGTTATTGGGTTGATAGTAGTTGGCCCAGTTGTACCGTAACAACTTCCCAAGATATTGCTGCACACGATAAAATTGCGATCGGGATTAAAGGCTTTCCCTGAACCAAACAAAGGTTCCCACCAATCATCAGCGTCAGCCGAACCAGTTAAAGCATGACAAATTAGTACCCCATTATCGCCTTGAGCATTTAACTGTCCCCAAGTGCGATAAGCAACCTGAACCCCAATTAATACTTCGCCGTTTTCAAGTTGAAATGACGTTGTAAGCTGGTAAAACTGGGTTTGTGGTGAGATGAAGTTTGAGTAGATCATATTTGGGCATTGGGAGTGGGGAGCAGGGGGAGATGAGGGAGCAGGGGGAGAAGGGGGAGCAGGGGGAGAAGGGGGAGCAGGGGGAGCAGGGGAGAAGGGGGAGCAGGGGGAGAAGGGGGAGCAGGGGAGCAGGGGGAGCAGGGGGAGAAAGAACTAATACCCAATTCCCAATGCCCAATTCCCAATGCCCAATTCCCAATTTATAAATAAAATGCTTGCTTAAAATCCTCTTTGATATCGTCGATATGTTCAATTCCCACTGATACCCGCACTAAATCGGGTGTCACACCTGCTGAAAGCTGTTCATTATCACTTAGTTGCTGATGGGTTGTAGAAGCAGGATGAATCACGAGGGTTTTAGCATCACCAACGTTTGCTAAATGACTCGCCAATTTCACATGATTAATAAAGGCTTTACCCGCCTCCAATCCACCTTTGATACCAAAGTTTAAAACTCCCCCAAAGCCATGCCGCAGATACTTTTTCGCTCGTTCATGATAGGGGTGATTGGGAAGTCCTGGATAGTTAACCCATGATACTTGTTCTTGCTGCTCTAACCACCGAGCTAATTCTAGGGCATTGCTCACATGACGATCTACTCGCAAAGAAAGAGTCTCTAATCCTTGCAGTAAAAGAAAGGCGTTAAATGGACTCAACGACGGGCCAAAATCCCGTAACCCTTCAACTCTGGCGCGGATAATAAAGGCAATGTTGCCAAATGTTCCACCAGGGCCAAACACTTCTTGAAAATTCAGCCCATGATAACCAGGTGCTGGCTCAGTAAATAGGGGAAATTTGCCGTTACCCCAGTCAAATTTACCCGAATCGACTATTACGCCACCGATGGAAGTACCATGTCCACCAATCCATTTTGTTGCAGATTCTACTACAATGTCTGCACCATATTCAATTGGTCGAGCTAGATACCCACCAGCACCAAAGGTATTATCCACTATTAAAGGTATGCCGTTTTCGTGGGCAATTTCAGCTAAAGCGGCAAAGTCGGGAATGTTGAATTGGGGATTGCCAATGGTTTCAACATATAATGCTTTGGTGCGATCGTCGATCGCTTGACGGAAACTTTCTAGATCGTCTCCCTCAACAAATTTGACGTTAATACCTAAACGTGGTAGCGATACTTTAAACTGGTTATATGTTCCTCCATATAAGAAACTGGTGGAAACAATGTTATCTCCAGCCTGAGCGATCGTACTAATTGCCAAGAATTGCGCCGCCTGACCACTAGAGGTTGCTAAGGCTGCTACACCTCCTTCTAATGCCGCAATCCGCTTTTCAAATACATCCGTCGTCGGATTCATGATGCGGGTGTAAATATTGCCAAATTCTTGGAGAGCAAATAACCTAGCTCCGTGTTCGGTATCGTCAAAAACGTAGGAAGTCGTTTGGTAAATTGGTACAGCACGAGCATTAGTTCCGGGAGCAGGTTCTTGTCCAGCATGAACTTGCAGGGTTTCAAAACGATATTGTTCAGACATCAGCAGTTGTTTGAGTTTCTAGTTATACAAAGAAGTAATAATCCTATTTGAGCATTGTATGAGATTAAAATACGGTAATACTCACAAATTACCGTATTTTAATCTTAAATATTTTTGGCATTGTAGAGACGCGAAATTTCACGTCTCTACAACCCTTTGTAACTAAAGTCTTGAAACTGGATTTATCTTCTTGAACAGTACTCTTGCAAACATTAGTGCAACTTACTGGTATTTATGTACTAATTGCTAGAGGTTATTGGCGTTGCTGATTGCGGTATGAAAACGATTGTGCATTGCGGTGAAAAATCCTTGTAGAGACGTAAAATTTTACGTCTCTACTCAAGTTCATACCTCGATTCAGCAGGTAACGGAATATCGTTCGTGTAGCGTGCCAGAGGCATACCGCAGAGGACGCAGAGAAGCCAGTGCGCCCTTGCGGTTCCCCGACTTGTAGCAACTGGCGCGACACGGAGAAATAAGAGTTTCAGAGAGTTCTTGCGTAAGTCCTAAATTCTTAGAGAACTCAAGATGTGAATTGAAAAATTGCATAAATGTTCAACTCACTCAATTAGTTCACCCTTTTGGGTGAGTCGTATATCAACCGATCAGATGACCTGACTGAAGGAAGCTGAGATTAATAATAAAGAGGACTCTATTAATAAAGAACACCAATTACATTTTACCTAAGAAAAACCTTATGAAACTCATTACTTTAATAAAGTCTGCACTGATTTTTGCTTCTATTACTCTTGTACCTGGAATGGCTGTAGCTCAAACAGCTACTAACAGTAGTAGTCAAACAATAGCTATTAACTCTAACAATTTACCTAGTAACTCTACTTCTGTAAATTATCTCCAGCCTTTAAATTTAGTGACTCTCGCTTATCAGGGAGGTCTAAAGCAGCACGGAATTCCTAGTGGAGAAAAGCTAGTGTTTGAAACTCAGAATAAAAATATTATTGCTAAAGATTTGGTGAAGGCTGCTGTTAATGCAGATAAATTACCATCACAACTTTTAAACGACCAAAATTATCTAAGTGCTGTTAATTTACAACTCAACGCCTTGCCTGATTATGCTGCTGCTGATTGATTGGTTTTTCTTATAGTTTTTAGAAAACCAAATTTATGAGTATACTGTATTTGTGAGCTTGTTACTAATATAAATAAAAACCTTTTATACACAGCAAACACTGGTATAAAATAAGTTAGATATTGAAGAAGAGTTTTTAGGTTTTGACAGAACTTGTGCTTATAAGTTCTGCTATTGTGTGCTGAAGGCACATAAAATTGTATAATCAACAGCCTAATCAAGCAAAAATTTCGTTTTCTATAAAGAATGACAGAAGTAATTAGAACAGGGAGCCTAAATAACATCGAGTCCATTGAGTTTGAAAAGCGGTGCTTGCATAAAGCCAGAGAAATAGGCGATCGCAACCGGGAAGTTATTTGTTTAGCAAGTTTGGGTAATGCTTATCAGTCAATTGGGGAATACCATTTGGCAATTGAGTTTTATCAGCAATGGTTGGACATAGCGAGAGAAATAGGCGATCGCGCAGGCGTTGCCAAATCTTTATCTGGGTTGGGCAATGCTTACCAATCACTGGGAAAATACCAGCGGGCGATCGAACTTTATCAGCAGTGGTTGAGCATTACCAGGAAAATAGGCGATCGCACCGGGGAAGGCATTTGCTTGGGGAGTTTGGGCAATACTTATGAATACTTGGGCAAATACAAGCAAGCCATTGAGTTTTATCAGCAGTGGTTGAGTATAACGAAAAAAATAGGTGATTGGACTGAGGAATGTATTTGTCTGGGAAGTTTGGGCAATACTTATGAATCGTTGGGGCAGTACCAACTGGCAATTGAGTTTTACCAACAATGGTTAGAACTAGCAAGATTTATTAGCGATCGCAACGGCGAAGGCATGGCCTTAAGTGGGTTGGGTAATGCTTATAAGGCTCTGGGAAAGTACCAAAGGGCGGTTGAGTTTCATCAGTATTCATTAGAAATCAGAAGGAATCTTGATGACCAAAATGCAGAAGCAAACGCCTGGTTTAATTTGGGTTTGGTATTAGAAAAAATCAATCGAGAATCAGAAGCAATGGATGCCTTTTGCAATGCCCGCGAAATTTATCACACAATGGGAATCGATGCAAGCCTACAAGATTGTAACCACGCAATTGAGCTTCTTTCTCAAAATGTTTCAACTCTAGCATCTCGCTTCTGGTTTAGGAGATGGTTTAGTCATTTGTCGCAGTTTATAAAAGCTGGTTCTAAGCAGTAACTTCCTCTAGCACTGATTTAGTTAACGTGAGGATGTTTTAAAAGCTTTTGGCAATTTCAAATCGTCAAAATAGATAAAAATCCACTTTTAAAACATCCTCTGAATACATCAAGATGACGGATACTTGTTAAATACCGTAACTGAGTTATTGCGAGCGAAGGCAAACACGGTAAATGGGTCTTTTTGATTTCCTATTTCCATCCCAGGAGTACCTACAGGCATTTGAGGAACAGATAAACCAACAACATTTGGATTTTCTTGAAGCAGACGTTTAATATCGTTTGCTGGGACGTGTCCTTCGATGACATATCCATTAACAATTGCTGTATGGCAAGATGACAAATTATCCGGCACGTTATACTTTTGTTTAACTGTTTCGATTTCAGGCGTGATAAAGTCTGTAATTTGGAAACCTTGTGTTTTTAAGTGGTCAATCCACCCGCCACAACAGTTACAATCGGGACTATGATATACAGTAGCATTTAGTTGATCCTGCGTATGCCTAGTAGTACTTATCAGTTGAGCATTACTCATAGAAGCAGTGCTTCCCAAGATGCCCAACACCCCTGTTGTAAGACAAATCGTTAGCACTGCACGGATAAAGATGGGGAGTAACCATTTTTGCCAACAATAAATAAACTGTTTGTCCAACATCTAAAGCTTCCTAAATTCGATGCTTTATTAGTAATCATAACTGCAAGCGTAAACGCGTAGGGGCTTATCGCTCGTCAGTTGAGTAGGTACTGAACCCCACCCCCAACCCACTCCCCGCAAGCGATGAGGGGACTTTGATGTACCTTGTATGATTAGGAAACGCTATATCGCTCCTCAGACTTGTTTGATTAAGATGATTCAATGATTGATAATTAATAAATAAACATTGTCACAATGCTAATATATAAGACGTACAGTTTTTTGTAGCTTATAAATTCTCGTTTTAAAAAATCACAGAGATACTACATAAGCTTATGTTTTTAGCAAAGGTACTAAACTATTAATCCATTTGCACCACTTGTAGGACAACAGCAAGCCATAGAATTACTCACTCAGGCTGTTAGACAAAATCGGGTTGCTCCAGCGTATCTATTTGTGGGGCCTGATGGTGTAGGAAGAAGTTTAGCAGCTAGGTATTTTGTGGAATTGCTATTTTCTAGTGAGATGGGAGTCACTGCGGCTTTACAAAACCGTTTGCGTCAGGGGAACCATCCGGCTTTGTTATGGGTGCAACCAACGTACCAATACCAGGGACAACGATTAACACCAGTAGAAGCAGCGGAGAAAGGACTTAAGCGTAAAGCACCACCTGTAATTCGGCTAGAGCAAATTCGGGAAATTACCGAGTTTCTGAGTCGCCCGCCGTTGGAAGCGCCGAGAAATGTGGTAGTGCTGGAAGAAGCGCAAACAATGGCAGAAGCCGCAGCCAATGCCTTACTTAAAACTTTAGAAGAACCGGGACAGGCGACGTTAATTTTAATTGCACTTACACCTGAGTCTGTTTTGCCAACCTTGGTGTCACGCTGTCAACGCATTCCTTTTTATCGCTTAGATGCAGAGTCTTTGGCTGTTGTCCTCACACAAACAGGTCATCAGGAAATTTTACAAAATCAGGCAGTGTTGAGTATAGCAGCTGGCAGTGCGGGAAGTGCGATCGCATCTTACGAGCAATTACAAACTATTCCCTCTGATTTACTCGAAGACTTGAAAAAAGCCCCTGCTTCCTACCGCAAAGCCTTGGAGTTAGCCAAAAAAATTGATAAAGATTTAGATACAGAAGCCCAACTGTGGTTAGTGGATTATCTTCAGCAATTCTACTGGCAGCGCTGGCATCAACCTACTATTATTAACCAGCTAGAACAATCTCGCAAATACTTACTTACTTACGCTCAACCCAGGCTAGTCTGGGAATGTTTGCTTTTATCTATAAGTAGGTAGGCGCAAATAAATTAAAGTTCGTAGTCGGGACTTTAGTCCTGATAATCCTTATTTTGAGCGATGAATCGCTCACTACGAACTAGGATATTAGTTTATGTTTAATTATGCCTACCTACTTATGTCAAAAATAAGTTTAGAAAGAACGAACATTTTTAGAAGCTAGCCTAATTAGTTCTTCAACATTGTTTGAGATTGTATTACAAATCGCATTTAAAGGTAAGTCATTAGGATCAAATCCGAAAGGTTCTTCAATTTCTGAGCCAATTTGCTCAATACTTAATAAGGTAAAACTGACAAAAGCCATTATTAAGCCAGTCCACCAATTCAAAAAGCTAACAATTTCTAAAGGTAAGATCAGACAAAAAATTAATAACAATTGCCTGAGTTTAATCGTATATATCAAAGGCAGTGGCGTTTTTAAAATGCGTTCGCAACCACCTAAAATATCTACTAACTCATCTACGCAGTTATGTAGAGTAGTCAGTTGATAGACATTTAGATATTTATAGTCATGCTGATACTGCAAGTAATCTCCTATCCAGTAAGCAATTTGTAGTGGAGGATGATTAGTATCTTGAAGTTGTAAGTATTGTTTTTCAGACATGATAGATGCTAACTGAGTGTCTAAAGGTTCTGATCTTAGATGTAGCTTCATTGCAATAGCAAAGGCAGTTACTAACCGAAGTATTGCCTCTTTTTCTATTCTATCTTGTGATGTTTTTTCTTTAACTATTATCAAAATTCCACGAGTTAAATTACGAGATGTATTAACTAAAGATCCCCATAATTGCCGACCTTCCCAAAATCTATCGTGGGCTGTATTCGTCCGAAAAACTAATAGTAATGTAAAACCAATATTAAAACTTAAAACAGCGTTAGTAATAATACTGCTTGAATTTGTAAATGCTATTGGCAATCCTAAATAATAGAGAAATGATATTAAAAACCCATAGGCAGTACAAAAAAGTACCCAAGGGAGAATGATAGAAATAACTGACCTTTCAAGCCTAAGAGTTACTTGAAGCCAGTTCAATTTTTCGCCTTTGTAAAGGTGATACTTTTCTATCAAAGAGTTTTTGGAATTATTTTCAAAATAGTGAGGTCGTTTCATATTGGTAAGGTTTGACGATTACATCAATTAGCAAACTAACTTTTTTAGCTAAAATTGTCTTGCTTAAGCAAGATAGATGCAAGATGTAAGCTTGCAGATAGCGACCGTCATGCAACTCTAATCAACACAAGTTATAGTTTTAACATTGAAATTGATTTCTGTTAACCCTCTTTAGGTATGAAAATTCAGTAATTTTTTTCAAGTCTTCACCATCAGCTTGTTTTTTTGATTATTTTTAGTTAGAATCGCAGTCATTTTACTGTTTTATGTAAAATTTAAATCTAATAAATAATATAAGACTTACGCAAAATTGTCTCAAAAACCTGATTTGTCGTAGCGGTAATTCATGAATTACCGCTACTTTAGAACTTTCTTGTGTAAGTCCTGTAATACTCACTTTGTCTCGCTGACAAAGCATAAAGATTACTATTTAATTTTTGAACAGAATTAGGTATTGTAGGGGAGCCAGTGCGTTGCGGTGAATCCAGCGCTGTAGGTGGGTTTCCCAACCTAGGCGACTGGTGAACCCGAAGGGAGGTTCCCTCCGTTGTAGCAACTGGCGTTGTGTTAGAACAGAGTTTGTAACGCACCCTTATTAAAGATTTAGTGCGTTACTACAAATACTGAACTTTGTCCAAGAATTAAACCAGATTCCGATATAAATAAATATTCTAAAATTTGTTATTTCTAAAGTTTTTCAAAAATAAAGTGTTGACAAATTCAGTTATAAATTTATGCTTTATTTATCTTAAGCTTGAGAGCGCACAACTTCAATCAATAATTAAGTTTGATCGTGCTAGCAATTGAGAAGCAAATTAAAAGATGGCATCGAAAGTAAGCCTTGAGAGTAACTTCCATACAATAATCTTAAATTACCAGATAAGTAGGTATAGTAGCGATCGCTGGCGTTTATGAGAATCTTAGTCTAAAACGCCCAACTGCGATCGCTCTTCAACTATCACCACCTTGAGACTGCTGATAGCGACGTAAAACAGATTGGATATTTTTTTTACAAACTTCTTCACCAATTACCTGAGAAAGTAATTGCCACAATTGGGAACCCACTTGTTTGATATAGTCGTGTTCATAACTTATCTGCACCGCAATTTCCCCATAGGTGCGTCCTAGCCAACTTTCTAGCAAAACCACAGATTGAACGTCATTGAGCCTTTGCCCAAAGGTAGAGCCTAAAAGAGTATCGACTAAATTCAGTGCCTCTTGTGCCGTCATGAGTAAACCTGCTTTATTTATATGTTGAACTTATGATATTTCTCTTTTTAATAAGAGTTTTACGTTAAACGTTACATTTTTTTACAGTAACAACTCACTTTATCTCACCGACAGAGCGATCGCATTTGGGTTAATAATTAATACAGTGTAATTAAATTATGTTGACCTCTCAAACTATCAAAAGGAAATTAACAAGATGAAATTTGGTATTGATATGGGACACAATTGCCCTCCAGATACAGGAGCAACAGGCATCAAACAAGAAGATGTTTTAACTAAAGCAGTTGGTACACAATTGATCCAAAAACTCAAAGCTGCAAATCATACCGCTATTGATTGCACTCCCACAAGCGCCAGTAGTGTAACCGATTCTCTCAGACAACGAACTAATAAGGCCAATGCTAATAATGTTAATGTCTATGTTGCCATTCACTTTAATAAATTCAACAGTATAGCTCATGGCACAGAAGTTTATGCTATTAGTAATGCATCACAAGGTATTGCTGAATCAGTTCTCAAAGAAATTGTGCAACTTGGTTTTTATAATAGAGGAGTGAAAGATACAGGTTTCTTTGTTCTGAAGAATACACAAATGCCAGCTATTTTAATTGAATGCTGCTTTTGTGATGCAAAAGTAGATATGGATCTATTTGATGTTGAGAAAATGGCGGAAGCAATTAAAGATGGATTAATCGGTAAGCCTAAGAACAATGAGCTTAAACCTGATAAGAAATACGTTCTAGAAATTACAACAAAAACTCTTTTAAAACCCTCTACAGAGCAGTCATCAGACCTAGCAGAAGATTCTCTAGTTGATATTGAACCAGGAGATTACCCAATTTTAGATGTCCGTTTTGAAGAAAATCATTATTGGGTTAAGTGGCCCGATAAAAGTCAAGGAAACCGAAACGAGCATTTTATTTTTGCTGGACATGCCAAGGTTGTAGAAAAAGATTAAGTAAGTCGGCGTGAAAATTTAAATGTATGTCATTGCGAATGTAACGTACCCCTTCTCAAAAGCAAGCTACGCGTTGGCGCAGCCTAAGAAGATACGCTCCGCGAACATTCCGCTTTGCTCCATTTGCAATGACAAATATATATTTAATTTTGCATTCCTACTTATCTAAAAAGCCGGGGTTCTGCAAAAAAAATTTTAATAGGATAAATTTATGTCATTACTAGATGATTTAGTCAACAGTTATTTTGATAAAAATCTAGCAACAATATTTACACAGGTTGGGATTGAAAGTGCAAAAATTACTGATATAAATCGACAAATTCTCAAAGAAGTTACCCTGGCTCAATGGTTGCTAGAGTCTAGCAGAGGTCAAAGCGATCTTGCTGTCAATGCTAATAATTTTGCGGGATTAAAATGGCGAGTTCCTGAGATGAAAGGGTTTGCAGAACCGTTAAAAATCAAAGTTCCTTCGGAGCCAAAAGAAGTTGAGTTTTGTAAATTTACAGATATAGACGCTTTTATTATTGGTTATTGGAAATTTTTAACTCGCACTCCTTATAAAGGCTTAGAAGAATATACTAATACACCAGAAAACTTCCTTGGCTTTCTCAAAGCTAAAGGCTATTCATCCGATCCTAAATATGTCAGTAAAGTTATAGACTTGCTTCCAGAGGCACAAAAATTATTGGCTAATGCAGGTGGAGTTACCATTCCCACTTCAGTAGAACAACTTCAGTTAATTCGGGTTCCCAAAGAAGTTGAATTAGGGCAAAATTTTCGGGTTGAAGGCGTAGCACCTTTAACCGACAGTGGCAAAATTTTGTCGATTATCAGTGACGATCGTTCTCCAGCTACAAGTGTAGCAATTAGTCAGGATGGGAAATGGCAATTTGATTTCGTTTTTAAACAAGAAGGCGATCGCAGCATGATAATTTCTGTTGACGATCAAAGTCTAGAGATCCACATTAAAGTTGTTGTTCCTTTCGATCGCAAGGACGATGAAAACACTCAACAACCTACACCATCAAGTTTACCAGGAGCCAAGGTCATTGAACTCGGTGGTAGTGTGGGAATTGGTGGAGTCAATAAAGCTGATGATGTTAAGGCGATTAAGGCGCGATTGTATGAGCTAGGCTACAAATGGGTGGGCGATCCTAACAGTGCAGACAGAGACAGAGGACTATTTGATGCAATCAAACTATTTCAGTCAATTATTGCCGGTCGCAGTACTGTTAATGGTGATGGTCGAGTTGATGTTGGGGAAATAACTCATCGATGGTTGCAAGCAGCTAACGCACCCAGGTGGGAATTGATGCCCAAAAGTGACCCTAATAATGGTTTTGTTAACGGTGAACTGGAAGACACCCAAGATAACCACGACTTTGGAACACACTGGTTAGCTGATATTATTAAAATAATTGCCCAAGATTATCAAAATAGTTATCGTAGCACTCACCCACAAGCGGCTCTATTCGCAATTAACGATGTTAGCCTTCCTCATGGCGGCGATACTCCCGACCATCAGGGACATGAAACTGGTATGATGTGTGATATTTACTTACCCCAAAAAAATGGAAATTTTGGTGGTATTGTTTGGTGGAGTTCTGAATACGATCGAGAGGCGGCGCGAGCTATTCTCAAGTCCATTAGTAAGCAAAAGCTGGTGCGGGCAATCTTTTTCAACGATCAACAACTAATTCAAGAGGGACTTTGTGTTTCTCTCAGTGGTCACGATAATCATATTCATTTTGAAATTAACCCACCAGTCAGGAGCTAAGGGATTTCTAAGAAATAAATTATTTAACTTGTCGCAGAAGTCCCCACCTTCAATGTACTCATAAGGTGGGGATTGTGAGCGGGGGGTGAGGATTGCATCCAGTATTGTTTTTTTGCTGACGCAAAAAAACAATACTGGATGACGAAGGGCCAAAATTTTCTGATAAAATTATTGGGTCTTGGCCTTACAACTTCTGCCCTGCATAAATTGATCGTACTTCCCCGTTACGGCGGATGACTGCTTCGCCGTTACTAACCTCTACCAGCGTCCAACCACTTGAGCCAATGCTTTCACCCATATTGATGCGGCGAGTCACACCGTCAATTTTAAACAAAGCGGCAGATTTGTTACCCAACTCTAGCAATCCTTCTAAGGTATTAGTTGGAGCTTCTGCGATCGCAGTTGCCGGATATACTTGCTCTTGGGTAATAGTTGGTTCTGACTCTGGCGCGAGTGCTGCACGCAGTGGAACTACCGGTAATGCAGGTAGAGGTTTGGGTGTTTGCCGCACGGTAATCGGTGCAGTTCTCCCAGTCACAGGTTTAAGTTCTGCTTGCACAGCCGCAGCCAACATACTGACGTTTACAGGTTTGGCAGCTTGTCGTACTGTATTCAGGGCACTTTTGACAACATTCGGTTGATATCCCTGTAACGCACTGGCAACTTGTGGTAAAAGTGTAGGAGTACCAGGAATGGCCGGGAGTGCGTAATGCATTGGTGACGGTGCTTGGTAAACGGGAACATAGATCCGCTCAACAACACTTCCAGAATGGTTAGGGGCTGCTGGTGTATTGTTAGCTAGAAGTGGAAGTGATGGTAGATTACCAGTTGTTTGCCCGTTCCTAAAGCCCATCTGATTGGAGAATCCAGGTATGCCAGATTTTTGATTGCTTTTTACTTCTTCTTTATCTATAACTGCCAGTGATTGAAGCATATAGTCAACCAAATCTGCCTCAATTTCTACTTTTGTTGGCAACTTTGACTGCGATTGTAGTGACAGAAAAGCTGACTGAGTAAAGTTGGTATTTAAAAGATATACGACTCCAGACTGCAACAGGTAGATAATACCAGCGATCGCTACGCCTAAAGTTGTGCCTACAATTAGCAATCTGCCCAAAGTCCGACTACTTTTCTGACGCTTTCTACTACCTGGTTTTATGGTAGCTTTATTAAAGACAACGGTACTCAAGTGTTTGTGGTTATCTTGAGTAATTGACTGTCCGTTTGGTAAGATAATCTGCGGTATCGTAACTGTTTGCAGAGGCACGTATTCTGGAGTTGACTGGCGTTGACCTTGGAAAGACTGACTAGATTTGTTCTGTCTAGCGTGCCTAACGGTTTGAGACGGGAGATGATCGCTAACATCCAGAATGTAGTCGATATCGGCAAAGAGTTCATCCATTAGACCATCAGCATAGTTTTCTATCGACCAAGGCTCGTTGGCGATTAAGTCTTCTGATGGTTCCGGTACTATGAGACGGGTGCTGGCTTCTTGTAACATAGACGTTCTGGGTTATTGCTAGGACGAGGAAACGCCGCGCCTACTGCCTCTTAATTAGGATTACAGATGAGATATCCAATCCGCCGTCTGATTGAGACGAGTTGGTTGAGCGTTGGTATTAAAATCAACTTGAATCTGGGGATTGTTGATGATAGCAGTACTAATATTTATGTCATCTATCATACCAATCACCCTGCTTACTACTATACTCAGTCTTTATTAACTTTGTGTTAAGCTAAGGCTGGAAACTCATACTGGCTCTTGGTTCTACGCAATTCTAAATATAATAATAAAGCGTTAACATCGGCTGGGTTTACACCACCTATACGTGCAGCTTGACCAAGAGTGAGTGGTTTTACGTGAGTCAGCTTTTCCCGCGCTTCCTTGGAAAGAGTCTCAATTTTTGTATAATCCAAATCCGCAGGTAACTGGCGGTGTGCTTGGCGGGCAATTTGGTCAATCTGATTTTGTTGCCTAGCAAGATAGCCATGATATTTGATGTCAATTTCTGCGCCTTCTTTTTCGGCGCGGTTGAGGTTGGGGTTTCCTAGTCCGAACCTGTCGAGGTCAACGTAATGAAATCCCGGACGGCGCAGTAAGTCGTTGAGGGTAATTGAACCTTTAATTAATTGTTGGGTATCAGATGCGATCGCTATTCCTATTTCATCATGTTCTTTGACTCGCGTAGCTTGCAATCTTTGCTTTTCTGTGGTAATGTTTGTTTGTTTTTGGGTAAATAGATCCCATCTGCGATCGTCAATTAAACCAATTTCTCGTCCCAAGGTTGTCAAACGTTGGTCGGCATTGTCAGAACGCAGTAATAAGCGGTACTCAGACCGACTGGTGAGCATCCGGTAAGGTTCCCGTAGGTCTTTTGTACACAGGTCATCAATTAGCGTGCCAATGTAACTTTGCTCGCGGGCAAACACAATCATTTCTTGAGAACTAACAAATCGAGCCGCATTAATTCCTGCTACTAGCCCTTGGGCTGCCGCTTCTTCATAACCTGTAGTGCCGTTAATTTGCCCAGCACAAAACAGTCCGGCAACTTTCTTGGTCATCAATGTGGGGTAGCACTGAGTTGCAGGTAAATAATCATATTCCACAGCATAAGCTGGACGCAGCATCACACATTTTTCCAAACCAGGAAGAGTCCGCAACATAAACAGTTGCAAATTTTCTGGCAACCCTGTAGAAAACCCTTGGATATAAAGTTCGGGTATATCTCTTCCTTCTGGTTCAATAAAAATTTGGTGGCTTTCCTTATCGGCAAAGCGCACAATCTTATCTTCAATACTGGGACAATAACGCGGCCCTTTGGCTTCCACCCAACCGCCATAAACTGGCGACAGGTGCAAATTATCTTTAATTAGACGATGAGTTTCGGCGGTGGTACGGGTGATATAGCAAGGCATTTGTTCCCGTTCTACCCAAGCATCCGGGTCAAAGCTAAACCAGCGCACATCTTCATCCCCTGGCTGGATTAGCATTTTACTATAATCTAGCGATCGCTTATCTACTCGTGCTGGAGTTCCAGTTTTAAGCCTTCCGGTTTCAAATCCCAGGCGATTTAGGGTTTGTGTCAATCCTTCCGCCGCAAATTCTCCAGCGCGTCCGGCTGGCATTGATTTGTTGCCAACCCAGATTTTGCCCCCAAGGAAAGTGCCAGTTGTCAAGATAACAGCTTTACATTGGAACCCTACACCAAAATAAGTTTCAACGCCGATGACTTCATCATTAGCACCTAGCACCAAATCTATTACCATACTTTCGCGGATTGTCAAGTTTTCTTGATTCTCGACAATATTCTTCATCACTGCTGCATATTCGCGCTTGTCCGTCTGGGCGCGTAATGCCCAAACAGCAGGCCCCCGTGAAGAGTTGAGGATACGTTTTTGCAGGTAGGTACGGTCTGCTACTTTACCGATTTCCCCGCCGAGTGCATCTACCTCATGAGTCAACTGAGATTTGGCCGGGCCACCCACTGCTGGATTACAGGGTTGCCAAGCGATTCTATCCAAGTTGAGCGTCAATAACAGGGTACGACAACCGAGGCGTGCAGAGGCAAGAGCCGCTTCGCAACCGGAGTGACCTGCACCGACGACTATGACATCAAAAGCGTCTTGAAATTCAACGGAATTGTGCATGGTCATACTTACAGGATCGGCAAGCTTAGAGTTCTTTATCAATTTTAACTGTTCCCGTGATTTCATGGATGTAACTTTCTAATAAAAAAGTTATCAAATTTACTAGTACTCAAATAGAAACAATGTTCTATTTTTTTACTTGAGTATTAAATAAAAAATATAAATTTTTTAACATTTGTGACAAGGTTCCGGGTTGTCGATCCCAGCTATTGTTCAGATTGTTAGTCATTAATACAATCTAATCTCTGATTGGTATCTATTCGATAATTAGGATACAACTAGATTTCAGTAACAATAAAAAGTTTATGATTTTAACTTATCAATAACAGAAATTCCAAGAAGTTCATTACCTTGTATTTTTGAATCAACTAAAGAATTATTTACAAATGAAACTCACCATCAAGAAGCAAAGAGATATTACTAGATTTATTAGAAAAGCAAGCTTCATCATTATAGTTATCGGGATGATTTTTGTCTTAGTAGCTAGTAATGAGATTACCCACCACCAATTTGCTACAACTACCCAACCATTAAATCTATGCTCTATTAATGGTTCATCACCTTGTATAAATACCTCTAAAGAAACAACATCTAAACCATTTATTCCCAACCCAGAATTAAATGAAAAACAGCGTTTTTTATCTGCGGTTAGCCAGAAGTTACCCACAATTCCCCAGCCTGGTACTTATGAATATACTTTGCTGCGAACTTATGGCGCAGTCTTTGTAAATCAAGATATCGGAATTAAGTTACCGAAAAAAGATATCTTTGCTAATGAACAAGAAACCCAAGAGTTTCAAGCTAGTTTAACAATGGGTCATGTTGATAAAACTAACGACTGTTATTTACAAAAGTCGGCGGCTGACGCTTTAAATAAAGCACGAATTAAACAAGAAATTCCGCTAAAATCTGGTTATGGTTCTGGTGATTGTACTCGCACTTTCAACACAAATTTAAGATTTTGGCAAAAATATGCTAACAATCAAACTTTGGCAAAAGTTCAACAGGGCAAAGAAACAAAAATTCTCGGTTTAGTTGCACCTCCCGGAACCTCACAACATCTCTGGGGATTAGCAATTGATTTACGTGTAGGCAGTAAAGAACAAAGAAAAGCTCTGAATCAAAATGGTTGGTTTCAAACTGTAGAAAATGATGTTCCCCATTGGACTTATGTAGGTTTAACTGAAGATAATTTACCTCTATTTGGTTTTAACAAACAAGTTTTTCAGGGAATTACTTATTGGATTACACCACTTTAATTGTTAGATGAAATGAAAATTTGGGAATACTAATCTAAAAGATATATTGTCAGGGATTTAGCTATGCCAAACGAAGCTGCTAACCAGGAGCAAAGCTTCCTGATCGATTTATTAAGAGCAACTTATCAAAATCAGGAAGTATATCCAATTCTGCAACATAACTTAAGCAAACTCAACGATAATTTAGCTTTAATGTTGCGGAAATGGGTAAGCGATCGCTTTGCTAAAGAACCTGCCAATGCTAGTAATATAGTTGGAGTTATTGTCAAGCTTAGTACAATTATTCAAGCCTTTGAACAAGGGAACCTTGCGAGTAATTTGGAAATTGCGATCGCAGGTTATGAATCAGTTTTACAAGTGTGTACCCGTGAAGCATTTCCCAAAGAATGGGATATCGTTCAGCAAGCTTTGGTAACAGCTTATCAACAACGTCAGCAAATTTTTTCCAGAACCATTAGTGAACTTCGAGAGCATACTGTTCAAACCCAGAGTCAGATTAATACATTAACTGAGCAGTTACAGCAGGAATCAGAACAAGCAAAACTACAAGTTAATGAATTAAAATCAATCATTACACAGTTAAAGGAGGAAGTAAGTAGTTCCGAGCCAACGCCAGAAATAACGTCTTTAATAGCTGATTTGAAAGAATTAAAACAGCGTCAGACTCGTGTGGAGCATCTTACTACCAAGGCTCATATTTCATCTAATCTTGGGGAGTTCAATACAGCTATTTTTTATGATATTGAAAACTTAACAATGGGTAGAAGTAACCCTAATTTAAATTTCTCTCTTAAACAAATTCAAACAAATCTGGAAAACACTAGCTTAGTTAATAAAATTGCTATCCAATGTGCTTATGCTGACTGGAGTGATTCTCGATTAAGACTGTTAAAAAATGAGATTCAAGAACTTGGTATTGAAGCAATTCAAATTTTTGATTACAGTTATAAACGGAATGCAGCAGATATGCAACTAGCGATTGATGTCATGGAATTAGCCCAGAGTCGTCCGACGTTGCGAGTTTTCGTTATTATATCAGGTGATGGTGCATTTGCCGCTTTAGCTAAAAAGCTCCATGAATATGGAAAGACTGTAATTGGATGTGCTTACGAAGGGCAAATTAATCGGGTTCTTAAGTCTGTTTGCGATCGCTTTATACCTATACCTGCTCCCCAAGCAAAAATAGAGGAGATTCCAATTCATGAAGTAACTAGCGATAGTTTATTAAATGATGATGTTTTTGTTGAAACCAAGAAAGTTTTGCAAGGATTAAAGCAAAATATTGAGCAATTAAATCAGCTTAAGCAAGTTGGTATTCCTATATCTCAAATTCACAAGATATTAAGAGAAAAAATTCCAGCTTTTGACCAAAAAAGAGAACAATACGGTGAAAAATTGACAATATTCTTGAATAAAGTCATTCAAGAAACAGATATTTATCTATCGATTGATAACAATAAATTATTTTCAGGAAAAATATTAACGATAGGCTCTAATGACTCATCAAATAAAATTGTGAAAGTTCTAACTGACTCTAGCAATAACTTCAAAGAAGTTGTAGCATCTGGCAAATCTTAATACCAATTATTTATGAAACTTTATCAAATCAAGCTTGTTGAAATAAGGAGCTTAAGCCCCTTGTTCAAGAGTTTTAGGTTGTAGATCCAGAGCGGCTTGTTATTAAACATCGCAACCTAAATGTCATAAATTACGCAACAATAGCACAAACACTAATTTTTAGGTAGGGGCAATTCATGAATTTCCCCTACCGCATATAGTTTTGCTTCTCTGGGGGAAATTCATGAATTTTTAGCAAAATATTAATTGAAAAGTCGATTTAATATTACTTCACTTCACTAGGTTCAAATTTCGTCACTTTACCTTTCTTAATTGCTACAATCACATCGTAGTGAGAGCAGTAAGCGAATGTGACATCATTGGCTTTGTTATAAAGGTTAACTACATGACCTGCACCACCTACCTGGATACCAATTGGCTCCAAGTCACCAAAAAAGAAACGACGTAATTGATCGCCACTACCAATCTGACCCTTACTTTTAGTAAGCAAATCTAGTTTCTTTGCTACAGACAATTCTTCGGCTGCTGATGCTTGCACTAAGGAAGGATTGATCGCTTTTAATGGTACATCCCAAACTGTGAAAAAACCAACTAAAGCAAAACTTGTAAGTAAGGGTGCGAGTTTCATTTGTTACTCTCTTTTTTGTTTTATCCTGAACATCCCAAGCATCTCAGGTAGGAGTGAGAGCCGATTGAAACTAAGGCACTATTTTCATGAATTTATCCTTTGAGAAAACTTAGTTAATTCTCAGCACTTTCTCAGGTAACGATGGTGGCTCGAAGTCACAGCATAATTTAAGTATTTTCTCAACAAAACCTCATTCAGTTCAGAATGATGGCAACTTATAATGAGCAATGCTTTCATTGCAGTGGTGTTATTGTGACTAGACCCAAAAGACCACATCGCTTAATTTATAGAGTTTCAGGACAAACATATCTCTGGCTAGCAATGCTAATTTTTGCTGCATCTGGCGCAGTTACCCGGAAGCTAACAGAAATTGGTGCTGAACATTTTATTGGCGAACGCAATCCGATTTCTTTGTGTAATGTTTTATTTGTGGGAAACCTTTGCGCCTTGATACTTCTGATCCTCATCTATGGGCGACAGTGGAACAAAGCTACTTTGAAGCAACTCTCAAGGAAGGATTGGGTTAGTCTCACAGCAGTCGCTATTTTATCAGGAGCATTGGCTCCTGGCTTAATTTTCCAGGCACTTGCACTCACAGGGGTAAATAATGTCATCTTGGTAGGACGCTTGGAACCGCCTCTAACTCTGGCTTTATCAGTCTGGTTATTGAGGGAACGGGTAAATATTTGGGAATTTATCGGCGCGATCGCAGCGTTTGTTGGTGTTATCATAACTATCATCCTTCAGCCTCCAGCAGATACCATGATGAATATGGGAGGTTTCAGGTTAGGCATAGGGGAACTTTTAGCAGCATTAGGATCTATCGCTGGAACTGCTTCTACGATTATTGGTAAGAAATACCTTTCGCAGATTCCTTTAGGAATCTATAGCATCTTTCGCACTGCATTAGGAACCGTAATCTTTTTCTTCATTGCTTTAATCCTTTATGGCAGCGATCATTTCACTGATGTCCTCTCACCATTCTTGTGGCAGTGGATGTTTCTCTATGGTGGGTTAATTGTGGTAGTAGGTCAGTCTTTTTGGATTAAAGGCTTGAAAACTTCTACTGTCTCTACAGCTTCCTTAGTTAGCTCATTTAGCCCAATTATAGGCATCCTAGCAGCCTATTTAATTTTGGGTGAAACTCCAACCTTACCTCAATATATTGGTGGTAGCGTGATTTTAGTAGGCATATTTTTGAGCCAGCTTGGAATTTGGCGTAAGGCTTCTAGCATTGCGTCTGGCAAAGCGAGTTCTACTCCGGCACAGCAACAGGTAGAAACTGGTATGGGATTCAAAGGGATTTGAAGGGTTTAGCGGAAGTCTAAACCATTAGCAATTACAAATTACTGTAACGGGGTAATTGCTGATTTGTCTTTACAAGGTTAGTGAACTCCTGTAAGATTTTCCGATACTTGTCTTCAGCTACTAAAAATAAATCATTATGATTTGCCTTTTCAACCCACAAATAAAGTTTTGGGGATATTGCAGCATTAAATAACTTTTCTCCATGAGCAAAAGGAATGATTTCATCTGCTTTCCCATGAATTACCAATATCGGGCATTTGACTTTTTTGATATTATGAAGATTGGGAAATTTGTCAAAAGGTAAAATCCGAAAAGGGACTATTACTTGAAAAGCGGAAATAAACGAACTTTCAATAATTAAACCAGCTACTGGTTTCCGCATTGCCAAATTTACGGCAGAACCACCGCCAACCGAACGACCTAAAACTATAATTCTTTCAGGTGGTATTTTTAAATTTTGGGTCAAATAATTGTAAGCGCTATCGATATCTTCGTATGCATTAGTTTCTGTAGGCTTTCCTTGACTAGTACCATAACCACGATAATCATAAGCAAAGACACTAAAGCCCCATGCATATAATTTTTCTAGTATTTGTTTGATATCTCCTAAATCTTCAGAATTGCCATGAGAATAAAGAATAGTATATTTAGCTTGATTATTCAACAAGTATGTAGCTGATATATTATTTTCGCCACTTTTTAATTTAATAATTGTTGAATCATCCTGATAGCTAGAAGGTTGAGACAGAAAAATCATACTGTCTGCCCGAAAATATACAAACCCAGCAAAAAATATATAGATAAAGATTAAAGATTTAACCAGTCGCTGCCAAGTAAAATCCCCAATTAGCAGTTTTGTAAGTTGCATTTTATCCATTAGTTTTTATTTTTATGTTTTCTATATTCAGGTAAGGGCAGTTTATGTAGATGTATAGAGGGTTATTAGGGATCGTTGCAGCTATATGGGATCGAAGCACTTAAGTGCTTACTACAAACTCCGTTAATATGTAAAAATGAGAATACCCAAAACATCAAGGTGAGCGATCGCTCCAAAAGCTAGATTAAAGGATTGACCTCAGCAATGGCAGACCCAACCAATCACAATCAAGCGGGAGAAGTAGCTCCCAGTACTGTTGACCAGCAAGCTCCCACTGTGGCTGAAGAAAACGCTCCTAGTACAGATTCACCCGAAACCACAGACCCCAAAGCTGCTAAACCAACCGCTACAGCCCCCAAGCGAGAAAAACCCGCAGCCGCCGCAACAGAAGAAAAACCAGCTGCCGCTAAAGCCGCCAAAAAGGAAAAAGCCCCAGCTGTTGAAGATAAGCCATTTGTAGAGTTTATTGAGCAAGACTACTTGCCAGCTTTACAAAAAGCGATCGCTCAACAAGGGGTACAAGATTTACAGGTGTCTTTTGCCAAGCAGAAATTACCAATTACTGGCTTTGAATCTGCTGAGGAATGCTGGCAAATTATCGGCAGTTGGAAAGAAAAAGGTTTGCGTCAGTTCAACCTGTATTTCCCCGACGAAGATATTCAAGGTAAAAAGGGATTTTCCTGTAATGAAGGCAAAAAACCTAGCACTCTTGAGTCATTCTTAATCGATGAGCGCAAAATCACACTCGATTTGTTAGTATTTGGCTTAGTTCAGCGTTTAGATGGTCAAAAGTGGCTAGGTATAAATTAGTCGTTGAACATTAGTTTTTGACAAAGAACTAATGACCAAAGACACTTTAGATTGTGTGGAAATGATAAATAATATCATCTCCGCTAGACATCTCCAAAAATGATTGTAGAGACGTTGCAGTGCTACGTCTTTACAAGGATTCTGGATAACACATATTTAATTTCTGGAGATGTCTAATCTAAAAAACACTCGATTACTCACTAAAACTGCAAAGAAAGCAAATCTAAATCCTCAAATCCTGTCCTCTAGTGGGCAGGATCAATCCAAAATCTAAAATCCATTAACTGATTTTAACTCAATCAATTATTTGAATAATTAGCAGCAACAGCTTCTGATTCTATAGTATTACTTTGATTTTCTATATCATAAGTAACTACTGCTTTGAATCGATCGTGTCCCGTATAGCCGCTTTTGTTAGTCAATTCCACAACAATCTCGGAATTTTCTAAAGGTTTTAACTCAATTTCTTTGTACTGAGACTGAAAATTTTGTAATTTGCCATCTAAGAAATTGCGGATTTCAACTTTAGAAATTTTTACAGTGACACTCTTAGTTTGAGGATTCTCCAAGAGGATAAAGACAGAAGCAAGACCAATATTGCGTTGTGGATCGTGAGCAATACCCAAAGGCGGTAAATTTTCTTGTCTAGCAATCAGAGTTACTTTTTTAATCAAATTATTGTTATTTTTCATAGTTGTTCTGTAAGATACAGAATGAGTTTGACTTTGAGCATGGGTAGAAGCAATAACACAAATATTAGTTGACCCCGGTATAACCAGTAAAGCAATACAAGTCATTAAAGATGCTTTAATCATAAATACTAAAAAATGGTGTATGTTAAAATTCGGTAAAGATGAAACAATTCATCTCTACCGAAAATTAGAAGAAATATCATTCCTTAATTAGAGTTAAGTATTTGACCAGATAAAATATGTCTTGAGATTGAGCAATTGCTCCCATGTTAAGTTCGCATCTTGAGATCCCCAAGGATTTCTGATGCTAAATGTTCCATTTGCTGAATTGTAACTAGTAACAGTATAGGCGTGTTCATTAACTACGCCGTAATTTGCACCATTAACAAACCCAGCAGTTAATACTTTGTTGGAATTGACTAAATCAATTAACTGAGTTTTGCTCATGTTATTAACTTGTTGCGAAGTGGCATCCAAACCAGTTACTTGGCGGGTTACATAATCCATCCAGCCACCGTCAATAGAACTATAAGCATTTGTGGTATTGCCAGGACGACTCCAACCTGACTCACCCAATTGAGCATAGGCTTTTTCTGCTAGTCCTACCCATAATTCATTGCTAGAATTATTGTAGGAACTACCTTTACTAGCGTAGATTAACTGTCCGTAAGCATCAGTGGGTAAATATTTATCAACTGTGACGTAGTTTGCCACAGCATTATTAAAGAAACGAACGGTGAAGGTATTATCACCATTGTCAATAAACATATTTTGGATGTAGTTGGGCTTTTCCTGAGCTATTGCAGATAGGGTAGCCAGATAATAACAATCTCCCAAATTACCTTGCTTAATATCATTTGCACTAATACCATTTTGGAATAAAGATCCAGTGATTGCTTGATAGTTGCCACTATTGGATGTGGGGCGATCGCTTCCTAAGAACCACTTACCAATCAATTTTTCCATTTGTGCAGTACTACTACCAGCATAAAGGTTTCCAAGTGTTGTTTTACTTGTGCTACCTCCCGTCCAATATTGGTTCGCTGTATTCCCATTCACTACATTACCTGAGAGAACACGAACATAATCTAGCATCGTAAAGCGGCTGGCATTATTAACGATAGTCCGAAGATCAACTAATTCAGTAGCATCAATTACGCTATTATCTTCAGCATCACGGAACAGGGAAATCATCTCATTTCTACTTAAATTTCCGTCTGCTGCCAGAGAGCGGGTTAAATTAATCAATCCTCCGTCTTTCAGATTTTGACTATACCAGTCATTATTAGTCCCTTGCACTGTAATAGCACTAGCAAAAACATTATTGATTTCATTGCTTTCATCGACGTAAGCATAGCCATCGGCTTGAGAAAGCAGATAATAATTACCAGCAGCAGTGCCATTAGCAATGGTGAGTGCGACTGATTCTGAACTAACACCACCAGCGCCAATATTGGTAACATAATCAGAGTTTAAAAACAGATCGTCATTACTCAGAGTGGCATCTTTGGAGAGATAAAACTTACTGTAGCTAGAACCTGCACTAGCATTACCTTGGTTCTTGACTTGATAGTTAAGTTGAATGCTACTACCAACTGTTGTGTTACTTGGTGCAGAGACATTTTGAACTATTAAGTCTGGTGCAGGTGTCGTTAGAGAAATCGCACTGGCAAAAACATTATTGTTTTCATTGCTTTCAGCTACGTAAGCATAGCCATCTGCTTGAGAAAGGAGATAATAATTACCAGCCGCAGTACCATTAGCAATGGTAAGTGTGACTGATTCTGAACTAACACCACCACCGCCAATATTGGTAACATAATCAGAGTTTAAAAACAGATCGTCATTACTCAGAGTGGCATCTTTGGAGAGATAGAACTTACTGTAGCTATAACCTGCACTAGCATTACCTTGGTTCTTGACTTGATAGTTAAGTTGGATGGTGCTACCAACTGTTGTGCTACTTGGTGCAGAGACATTTTGAACTATTAAGTCTGGTGCCGGTGCCGTCAGAGAAATCGCACTAGCAAAAACATTATTGTTTTCATTGCTTTCAGCTACGTAAGCATAACCATCGGCTTGAGAAAGCAGATAATAATTACCAGCAGCAGTGCCATTAGCAATGGTAAGTGTGACTGATTCTGAACTAACACCACCAGCGCCAATATTGGTAACGTAATCATAGTTCAAAAATAAATCGTCATTACTCAGAGTGGCATCTTTGGAGAGATAGAACTTGCTGTAGCTATAACCTGCACTAGCATTACCTTGGTTCTTGACTTGATAGTTAAGTTGGATGGTGCTACCAACTGTTGTGCTACTTGGTGCAGAGACATTTTGAACTATTAAGTCTGGTGCCGGTGCCGTCAGAGAAATCGCACTAGCAAAAACATTATTGTTTTCATTGCTTTCAGCTACGTAAGCATAACCATCGGCTTGAGAAAGCAGATAATAATTACCAGCAGCAGTACCATTAGCAATGGTAAGTGTGACTGATTCTGAACTAACACCACCACCGCCAATATCGGCAACGTAATCATAGTTCAAAAATAAATCGTCATTACTCAGAGTGGCATCTTTGGAGAGATAAAACTTACTGTAGCTAGAACCTGTACTAGCATTACCTAGGTTCTTGACTTGATAGTTAAGTTGGATGGTGCTACCAACTGTTGTGTTACTTGGTGCAGAGACATTTTGAACTATTAAGTCTGGTGCAGGTGTCGTTAGAGAAATCGCACTGGCAAAAACATTATTATTTTGAGAAGCAGTAACATAGCTATTCTGGTTTACATTTAACCCATAGCTATTATCAGTGCTATGTAAATTGATATTTGGATTATTTCCGAGAATACTATTTGTATTGATGAGATTATTTTCAGTAGAAAACATCGATTACTCCATTAAAAGTTAAGTATTTTGGCAAAACAAATCCGACAGCCTTTGCAATTTCAAAGGTTGAAAGTCGAATATTTGTTACTCACAAAAATCAAATCAAATACTGATACATTTATAATACGTTTGGCATAGCGGAAATACTGTAAACTTTGTGTAAAAAATAACTTTTTATTATAAAGTTACGCAAGAAATAAATTGTTAAAGTAATACATGATGAATGCTGTTGTGCCAGTTGTCTAAATCCTGTCTCCGATTTTTGGTTCGGTAAACATTGAATGATTGTTGCAACTCTTAATCTTTTGCTTACAAATTTCTAACCCACACCTTGGTAGACTGAACTTTATACAATTGGATTATTGTGGGCTGTTACGCTTTAACAGAACATTAACATTGGCTTTCTGGTGAGGCAATCCTGTCTTGGGGTTTTCCCCCATGAGGAACTGCACCAAGCCGAAGGGCCTACTTAAGATAATAAAGACGAAAGAGCAATCAAGACATGGTAGATTCCCTCAAAAAACCAGGCTTTGAAGAAATCCGGCCAGGGATTAAAGTTCCGGCAAAAGAAACCCTGTTAACACCTCGGTTTTATACTACCGATTTTGATGAAATGGCGCGGATGGATATTTCCGTCAATGAAGACGAGTTACAAGCCATTCTCGAAGAGTTCCGCACTGACTACAACCGCCATCACTTTGTTCGGGATGCAGAGTTTGACCAATCCTGGGATCATATTGATGGGGAAACTCGCAAGTTGTTCGTTGAGTTTCTAGAACGTTCGTGTACGGCAGAGTTTTCTGGCTTTTTGCTATATAAAGAACTCGGCCGTCGCTTGAAAGGAAAAAACCCTGTCTTGGCAGAGTGTTTTAACCTGATGTCACGAGATGAAGCACGTCACGCTGGCTTTTTGAATAAAGCGTTGTCGGACTTTAATCTCTCCCTAGATTTAGGATTTTTGACTAAGAGTCGTAGTTATACCTTCTTTAAACCGAAATTCATCTTCTACGCTACTTATCTTTCTGAGAAGATCGGTTATTGGCGTTATATCACCATTTATCGCCATTTAGAAGCACATCCCGAAGACCGGGTTTATCCAATCTTCCGGTTCTTTGAGAACTGGTGTCAGGATGAAAACCGTCACGGTGATTTCTTTGATGCGGTCATGAAATCTCAGCCGCAAATGTTGAATGATTGGAAAGCACGGCTGTGGAGCCGGTTCTTCCTGTTGTCGGTATTTGCGACAATGTATCTCAATGACATCCAACGCAAGGACTTTTATGCAACCTTGGGATTGGATGCACGAGAATACGACATCCATGTAATTCAGAAGACCAACGAAAACGCTGGTCGGGTGTTCCCTCTGATGCTGGATGTAGAGAATCCAGAGTTTTATCAGCGCTTGGATACTTGTATCAGCAATAATGAAAAGCTGAGTGCGATCGCTAATTCCAGCACTCCCAAATTCCTGCAATTCTTTCAAAAACTGCCGTTTTACATCTCCAACGGCTGGCAGTTATTGCGGCTGTACCTGATGAAACCGATTGATACTGTTTCTGCTCAAGGCGCAGTTCGTTAATTTATAACAGGTTTGCGAAAGCTTTGGTGGTTCTGCTGATTGCAGAGCCACTTTTTTTTAGAGGTTAGCCGATTAGTACTGCGATCGCTAAGTTGCTAGCAGACAAAAATCGTAGCTTAGAAAGAAATTAGCTTAATAATTTTATCTTTTGAGTATGCTGTTACTCCCAACATATCTTTGTCTACAAATATTCAAAACTCAGAATGGAAGACAGCGTAAAGATAGTTGGGTAGGTGTAGTTTTGTATTAGATACCTTGAGTTAAGCTGATTTTTCCATTCTGATTACATCCGGGGTGAATGTTTGATGCTTGGCTGCTTCTGTTTCGTAACATCTGAGAATCAATGGTGTCAGCTTATCGAAATCACTAATGGAGGAAATAATTACTTTTGATGCAGCATCCCCCAGAGAAGCTGTCACTTCCTGCACTTCAAAGTTTGAAACTAGAGACTTTACTTCATCTACACTTAGCCGAGTAATCAAACTTTTTTTCTGCGAAGACAGATACAGCCGTAAAAACCACCAAGTACTTTTGCCAAGATTGATACCAAAGTATGAAGCTGTATCTTTATATTGGAGTTCAAAATTGTAACTTCTTAAAGTTTTCGTAATTGCTTTAATTTTTTCAAAAGCTTCGATTTCTTCAGCCGTTGTTACTATTTTCGATTCTTGATATTCTTGTTGTTTTTCCTCTTCTTCAATCTCTTGTTCTACTTCAATTTCAACAGGCTGAGTTATTTCTTGGCTAAGTGAGCGAGTCATTAACTCTACTAAACTTCCCTGAATTGACTTTTTAACAATTGGTCTGAATTTATCAATAACTTTACCAGTAATTCGACCTTGAATTTCATAACTAGGAGCAACAGTACCGAGTTCAGCCACTAAAAAGCGAATAAATTCTTCAGAAGGAGAACGTAAAAGATTTCCTAGAAGCTGAGTCATGCCTTTTACATAAACCATTTCTTCAGCATGGTTGGTAATAGCTGTAACCTCAAAATTATCACGGTGAAAAAATTTGAGGTTATCAATATCTTTGGAATCATATTCAAGGATGTTAAAAGTAAAAAATGGCTCCTTGTCCATGATATTTTTATCACGCAAGTCTGTAAAGAAACGATACTCAATCCCATTAGTGACAACAGCTACTTTTGTTGTCAAAAGTGCATTAAAGTATTTGCTCAATTGCCCATCATGTGCCTCAGCTTTTTGACCACGGGCTTTTGCCTCTACGAGCATAACTTTAGTACCGTTAATAGCTAAAGCGTAATCTACTTTTTCAAACTGTCCCGCCCTTCTAGTAGCAAAATCTGCTACATATTCTGGCATGACTTCGCTAGGATCATAGACATCGTAGCCAAGAGCGCTCAAAAAAGGAACAATCAACGCCATCTTAGTAGCTTCTTCGCCAACAACTTGGTCAAATCGCTTACGCACTTGTTCAGACAGCTTGACAATATCATCAGTGAATCCCATATTGTTACTCCTGGTAGATTAGTGATTCTTAATACATCTTTTTTGTACAAGAGGAGTGATTTCAAGGTGAAATAGTACATTTGAATTGAAAGTGTTGGTGCGATCGCCTTCTTTATCACTCCTATATCACTCCTATAAAAGTATTCCCAAATAACTACCAGCCCATAACACTGATAGAAAGCCGGCGATCGCTTCATTATTCGAGCCAAAATGTGATAACTGTTAAGTTGTAGCTATTAGCACCCAAAGGGAGGAAATTTATGGGGTATGAATTCAAAGCGATGCCTCCAGCGGGCTACGCCTACGCTGAACTTTACAAAAATGCCCTCCTTAACGACGTACTCCCATTTTGGGAAAAACACTCCCTCGACTGGGAACAAGGCGGCTATTTCACCTGCCTCGATCGCTACGGCAAAGTTTATGATACAGACAAATTTATCTGGCTGCAAAACCGCCAAGTGTGGACTTTTTCGATGCTTTACAACCAGCTAGAAAAACGCGAAAACTGGTTGAAAATTGCCAGCAATGGCGCTAACTTTCTTGCCAAACACGGCAAAGACAGTGATGGTAATTGGTACTTTGCCCTTACCCGTGAAGGGAAACCATTGGTTCAGCCTTACAATATCTTTTCTGATTGCTTTGCGGCAATGGCATTTAGTCAATATGCACTCGCTGGTGGCGAAGAATGGGCAAAGGATACGGCGATACAAGCTTACAACAACGTTTTACGCCGCAAAGATAACCCAAAAGGCAAATATAATAAAACCTATCCCGGCATCCGCCCAATGAAATCATTGGCTGTACCGATGATTTTAGCCAACCTGACTCTAGAAATGGAATGGTTGCTGCCAAAGGAAACACTAGAGAATGTCCTAACTGAGACAGTCCGCGAAGTAATGACCGATTTTCTCGACCAAAAACGGGGACTAATGTACGAAAACGTTGCCCCTGATGGTTCCCACATCGATTGTTTTGAGGGACGGCTGATTAACCCAGGTCATGGTATCGAAGCGATGTGGTTCATTATGGATATCGCCCGTCGCCAAAATGATACCAAAACTATAAATCAAGCCATTGATGTGGTGTTAAATATCCTAGATTTTGCTTGGGATAGCGAGTATGGCGGATTGTATTACTTTATGGATGCAGATGGTCATCCCCCACAACAATTGGAATGGGATCAAAAGCTGTGGTGGGTTCACCTAGAATCTTTGGTTGCATTAGCGATGGGCTATCGCTTGACTGGGCGTGAGGTATGTTGGAAATGGTATCAAAAGATGCATGATTATACCTGGTCACACTTTGCTGATTCAGAATACGGTGAATGGTTTGGCTATCTCAATCGGCGTGGAGAAGTGTTATTGAACCTTAAAGGCGGCAAATGGAAAGGATGTTTTCATGTACCGAGGGCACTATACCTTTGTTGGCAGCAATTTGAGGCATTGTGATACCTGCGGCGGTAAACAACCCAGTCACTTTAATCTACAAGTAAATATTTTATGAATGCTGTGACACCTAAGCAATTTACGATCGCAGAATACCATCGATTGATTGAACTCGGATTTATCATAGAGGCCAATCGCTGTATCTTAATCTTGAATAGAGTTTTGATAATTTCAGATTATGGCAGGACATAGTAAATGGGCAAATATTAAGCGCCAAAAAGCGGTAGTAGATGCAAAAAAGGGAAAAACCTTTACTCAATTATCGCGGGCGATTATCGTGGCAGCTAGAAGCGGCGTACCCGACCCGGCGCTGAATTTTCAACTTCGCACGGCAATTGACAAGGCAAAAGCAGCGAGTATCCCCAATGATAATATTGAACGAGCGATCGCTAAAGGTGCAGGTACTTTTGGTGGCGATAACGCTATCTTTGAAGCGATTCGCTACGAAGGTTACGGCCCTAGTGGTGTAGCGATTTTAATCGAAGCCTTGACAGATAATCGCAATCGCACTGCTGCTGATTTGCGTGTAGCTTTTAGTAAAAATGGTGGCAATCTTGGTGAAACAGGTTGCGTTAGTTGGATGTTCGATCAAAAAGGCGTTTGTGTCGTGCAGGGTGTGGTTGACGAAGAACAGCTTTTAGAAGCATCCCTCGAAGGCGGTGCTGAATCTTATGAGATGCCTGAAGATGGAATGGCTGAGGTTTTAACTAATATTGGCAATTTAGAAACCCTTAGTCAGACACTCAAAAGTCAAGGCTTTAAGGTAACTGATGCCGAATTTCGCTGGATTCCTAGTAATAGTGTAGAAGTTACCGATCCAGATCAGGCGCGATCGCTTTTCAAGTTAATTGATACTCTAGAAGGCTTGGATGATGTGCAAAATGTCACAGCTAACTTTGACATAGCAGAAGAATTAATGACTTCTAGCATTTCTTAATCAAAATTAATACAAGCATTATAGCCAAATAGTATTTATTTGAGCAATGTGCCAAATATCATATCTAGTAGTGTGATTTTAGTAAGTATGATGGCCGTGAGTATTTTTAACCAAGTATGTCCCATAAATCCAATATTTTACGGATGTAAAAATAGACATGAAAGATTCATATAAATTACAAACTTATGACATATACCTATCGGATAGTGAGATTATTCATTACCTGATGAGGATTTTCAAGTGAATAAGTTCGCTAAAGCTTTACTTTTGACCTTAGTTTTTGCTGCTCCTGTAACTGTTTTTGCATCTGAAGCTCAAGCTAAACCTACTCATGTTGCTAGTGCTAAATCTTACAAAAGCCATCAACTAAAACACCACAAATATCACAAGCATCATGCTAAAAAACTAACTCTTAAAACTCATAAATAGTTACTATTACGCACACAAGTTTCTAGTAGCTTTCTAATAAAGTTTAGTGTTGGTCTCTCTGAAAAAATAATTGTATTATTCAAACCTGCTGAAATCCCTACCAATCAGCAGGTTTTTTTTGAGTTAACTTGCTCAAGGGGGAGCGATCGCGTCAAAATAAGAGTTAAGACGCTGTAATCTAACTTAACAATGGCCTTAACGCAGCTTGAACAAATTTCTCCTCAACCAACACCGCCAGACTTACGGGGATATGAATACGATTTGGTAATTGTCGGCGGTGGGATTATTGGGTTAACTCTAGCCTCCGCTTTAAAAGATTCTGGCTTGAGTATCTTGCTGATTGAAGTGAAAGTGGCATCAGCTGCGGTAGCCAAGGGACAAGCTTATGCAGTTCATCAGCTTTCGGCGCTAATCTATCAAGGAATTGGAGTTTGGGACAAAATATTGCCTCAAATCGCCAAATATTGCCGAGTTCGTCTTTCGGATGCCGATTATCCCCATGTGGTGGAATTTACCACAGATGATATAGATACAGCCGAATTGGGTTATGTGGCGGAACACCAAGCACTGTTGCAGCCTTTGCAGGAGTTTGTTCAAGATTGTCCAAATGTGACTTATCTGTGTCCAGCTGAAGTGGTAAATACGGTGTACCAGCAGGATATAGTCGCGATCGATATTAAAGTTGCCGATCAATTACGAACAGTTCGCAGCAAATTAGTGATAGCAGCAGATGGGGCGCGATCGCCAATTCGTCAAGCTGCGGGAATCAAAACCTCCGGCTGGAAATATTGGCAGTCTTGCATTGTGGCATTTGTCAAACCAGAAAAACCGCACAATAACACCGCTTACGAAAGATTTTGGTCTAGCGGCCCCTTTGCGATTTTACCTTTACCGGGGAACCGTTGCCGCATTGTCTGGACAGCCCCCCATGAAGAAGCAAAAGCTTTATGTGCCTTAGATGATGAGCAATTTTTAGCAGAACTTACCCGTCGCTATGGCGATCAGATGGGGAAATTGGAACTACTAGGCGATCGCTTTGTATTCCAGGTACAACTCATGCAAAGCGATCGCTATGTTCTCCCCCGACTAGCGTTAATTGGTGATGCGGCGCACAATTGTCATCCCGTCGGTGGACAAGGTTTAAATCTGGGGATTCGAGATGCAGCAGCTTTGGCGCAAGTTCTCCAAACAGCACACCAAGCGGGTAAAGATATTGGTGATATTCGGATTTTGAAGGGTTACGAACGCTGGCGCAAGCTAGAGAACCTGACTATTTTAGGTTTCACCGACTTATTAGATCGGATGTTTTCTAATGACTTCTTACCTGTGGTAGTGGTTCGTCGCTTGGGTTTATGGTTTTTGCAGCGAGTACCTGTGTTAAAGGTGTTTATGCTGAAGTTGATGATTGGCTTGAAGGGGCGAACTCCAGAATTGGCAAAACGATAAGGCTTGAGAGTGTCAAAGTCTTCTCGTGCAAAAACGCTGCAAAACAAACTCAGGATTTACGCAAACAATAGCCGAAACCCTTATTTTCATCTAGGGGCAATTCATGTAGCCGAAGGCTTCCCACAGGGTATTGCCCCAGAACGCGTGTACTTTTGCGTAAGTCCTAAAATTCAAGAATCAAAACGGATTGCTGTATATTTATTGATCATCAATTCAAAGAAAACAAAATCAAGTTTGTAAATTTCTGCATATTAAGGTAAATGTAACCCTCTGATTCATAATCAGAGACTCGTATTCCTCTGGTATGCGAGGTAAAAGAGTTTTCGGGAATATTCTAGAATCTAGTTGAAGTATTTATTATCCATAAACGAGAATTTACTATGCCTAATACAACTGATATTCAAATTACGCTTGATCTAAGAAACCCTCAGTTAGATGACGAAGCATTGGAAAAATTAACCCAAAGCCTTCGGCGCGAAATGCTTGACTTAGACGAAGTAAAAGACGTTAAACGTATCCTCGATCCTAATCCACCAGCAGGGAACAAAGCATTAGGAGCGGTTTTGGTCGGGTTGCTAACGGCTGAGGTGAATGCAAAAAATATCCAGACTATGTTTGGATTTTTGAGCGATCGCCTGGTTGGTAAAGCGATCACAATGGAGGTTGAAGCCAATGGTAGAAAGCTCAAAGTCACAGCGAGCAATCAGCAAGAGTTGTTGGCAGCAATTCAGGTAGCCCAACAATTTGTAGCATCCACATAAGAGGTTAATAAAAGATCAAAATGGCTAAGATAGCACTTGCGATCGGGGTAAGTGATTACGCACCAGGTTTGACTCCCCTACCTGGAGCTACCAGAGACGTAGAGGCGATGCGGCGAGTATTACAACACCCAGATATGGGTGGATTTGATGAGGTTAAAACGTTGTCAAATCCTGAGCCACTGGTGATGCAGGAAGCAATTGAAACATTATTTTCGGGTCGCACGAAAGACGATCTAGTACTGCTATTTTTCTCTGGACATGGTGTCAAAGATGACAACGGTAAGCTCCACCTGGCTACGCGCATCACTCGTAAAACCCCACAGGGAGAACTGATTCGGGCAACAGCAGTTCCAGCCAGTTTTGTACAAGACATCATGAGCAATAGCCGCTCTAGGCGACAAGTTGTAATTCTAGATTGTTGCTTTAGTGGAGCATTTGCCGAAGGTTGGTTAGCTAAGGATGACGGTTCTGTAGATGTTAAAAAACAATTGGGAGGAGAAGGGCGGGCTGTCCTTACGTCTTCGACTTCCACCCAGTATTCCTTTGAGCAGGAAGGGTCAGACCTTTCGACTTACACTCGTTATCTGGTCGAGGGGATCGCTACTGGAGCAGCAGATATTGATAGCGATGGTGTGGTTTCGATTGATGAGTTGCATGAGTATGCCAAAGGAAAAGTCCAAGAAACTGCGCCAGCAATGAAACCAGAAATTTATGCAATCAAGGAAGGTTACAAGATCCGTCTTTCTCAAGCACCCACCGAAGATCCAAAGTTAAGGTATCGCAAAGAAGTAGAACATTTTGCCAGTCGTGGCGTGATTTCAGTTGTGGGGCGTAATGCCTTAGATGAGCTACGAGATGGACTGGAACTGCTACCTCAAGATACTACGGCAATTGAAAACGAGGTGCTTAAACCTTACCAAGAGTACCAGAAAAGATTGCAGCGCTATGAGCAAGTTTTAGTTGAGGCGATTGGGCGCGAGCATTCTCTCAGTAGCGACACTCAAAACGAGTTGAAACGGTTGCAGCAAGTTTTAAAACTTAGAGATGAAGATATTGCCCAAATTGAAGCTCAAATTACTTCCCAGAAAATAGCAATCGAACCTTCAGGTAAGTCTGCAAAGGTGATTCAGGCTAAAGCTCTCTTCCGCAGGGATGATGTGGCATCAATCAAACTGTCAAACGAAGCCGTAGCAGCAAGCCAAGCTGAAACTCTTACACCACCTTCAAAACCTAACAAAATCCGTTTATTAATAATTGGGTCAGTAATTGGATCAGTGGGTCTGATTGCTGCTTTGTTTATTGTTGGAAACTCACATCACATTCCCGAACCAAGTCCTAGCGAAGTTAAAGCTGGTCCGATCTGGAACAATGATGATGCAAAAATTAAATGTCCTGTAGCTGCCGCCGCAGTCAATAGACAATGGAATGGTAATTGGATAACGACTATATGGGGAAAAGAGTCAGTTTGTGGTCTTGTAAAAACCCCTTAGTTTCAGCAAAGCAACTTAAGTGTCTGACAAGGACTTGCATAAGTAGTAATGCAAAATTAAATATACATTTGTCATTGCGAATGGAGCAAAGTGGTTTAAAAGTCAGACTTCATTGCCAAGTATTACAAATTAAGAATTTAAACACTACACCACAGCAGCTTGAAAAATCTGATTTGGCGTGAGATTCAATTCGGGAAAAGTTTGGGAGATAATGCGATCGCTATCTCGAAACTTACTTATCTGATATTCCCCATCAACCAAGTTACAAACGGTAATTGTCGGTTGTTTGGGATTGCCGATAAAATTACGTCCACCCAAGGCGGCATAATCGACAATCCAGTATTCCGGGATACCCATCTCTTCATAGTCAGCGTATTTTAAATAGTAATCGTCCCGCCAGTTGATTGATACAACCTCTATAGCCAAAGGTATTGATGCACCCAAACTTACGATAGATTGTTTTTTCCATAATGGTTCATTTTCCAGATTTGTACGATTTAGCACCAACACATCTGGGATGTAACCCGAATCTTTTTCAGGAGGTCTAACTATAACTTGGTTGGGCATAAAGTAGGGCAATCCTAGACGTTTGATTTCAACAGGAATTTCGATACCTAGAAATCCTTTAACTTCCTCGTGTTCCCCTACAGGTTGTGCCATCTCAACAATTTCTCCTTTATGTAGTTCATAGCGGACTCGTCGATTTTCGGGTAGCCAATCGACGAATTCCTCAAAGGTTACTAGCTTAGGTATGGCTTGAGTCATAGATGATAGAGAGTTACTGATGATAAGAATATTATCTATAATCTAGAAGACTGCGGACAGGTTTTCCACCACGCTTAAGTCTGATGTGGGTACAGTGGATTAGACTTTATATAAGAAGTAATAAAAGGAAGCTGCTGCGCATGGGTGTTGAGGTGTTTTTCTCCTATTCCCATAGAGATGAAACCTTGAGAGATGAGTTAGCCAAACATCTCACTACGATGAGACGGCAAAAAATTATCACTGCTTGGTATGACCGTGAGATAACGGCTGGTAGCGAATGGGCAGATAATATCTATGTACATCTAAACTCCGCCCAAATTATTTTGTTGTTAGTTAGTGCAGATTTTTTAGCTTCAGACTACTGTTATGACATCGAACTGAAGCGGGCAATGGAACGACATGAAACTGGGGAAGCGTGTGTAATCCCAATTATTCTTAAACCTGTAGATTGGCAAGGAGCGCCTTTTGGGAAACTTCAGGCACTTCCTAAGAACGCAGAATCTATCAGTACTTGGGCTGACCGAGATCAAGCTTTTTTGAATGTAGTACAAGGTATTCGCAGGGTTGTTGAAACAATCGTTTCAGGTAACTCAACAGTTCAGGTAGCTTCAATTAATCTAGAACAGCCAAAATATACTTCGCAGCGAGAGAAAATACAGCAGCAAATCCAGGCTTTGCAGGTAATTATCGATGATGCACAAACTACCTCAAACGTTGCAAGTGTCCGTAAATACTTCTGGCAGTGGAGAAAGGAGACAACCGACTTTCTTTCAGAAGCAGTCGGCAAACAGGAATCCCTTGCGTTAGTTATGATATCTCCACGTGAAGATATTAAAACCGATCAGGCTCGTTTGATCAACGAAGCAACACAAATTCGCAACTACTTGCTCGCACTGTCTCAAGAACTAACCTAAGAGGAACTCCACAATGCTGCTAAAAATACCGTCAAAGAATTTTCCTAACAAAGAGGTTGATGTAAGTGTATTGGTTAATCATTTACGTGAGTTTTTTGAGACAAAAAATTACAAGGTTGACTTTCAAAAGGGAGCGGCAGGTGCAATTATTTTAGATGCAAATCAGTCTACGACTATTCGTGACTGGCTTGGTCTTTCGCTGAGGATAACGCTCAGGTTAAACACTGGTTCTGAAGTAACCCGTATTTGGATAGGAAATCAAAAATGGGTTGACAAAATTATTGTGGCATTTATTGGTATAGTACTTTGGCTCCTGACAATAACCTATTATAAGCCTTCTTGTGCCTCTTATTATATTAGAAATAATAGTAGTAATATACCTTTGCTTATAATCATCTTTGTTGGTTTATTAATAATACTTCCTACTATCGGTGCATATTTACAACTCAAAATTACACAGGATGTATGGAATATGATTGAGAATCATGCGGCACTTGAACATGGATCAAACTCTTAACTCGATCTACTACACTCAGCATCAATGTTGGTTTAGAAACACGCTTGTAGTGCGATCGCACAATCTTGTAGGATGCGTTAGCGATCGCGTAACGCATCACTGAATTATCCATTATCTGCTGGATTTGGGCATAGCATCATTCAATGACCAACTACCGCAGAAGTAGGATTGACGGCGGTACTTACTTCTTTACCCAGGTAACATATCAAAGACATTACCGAGAGTTATATAAATCTCCTTCGGGTTACGTTTCGTTGGCATAGCCTTTGGTAGAGTAGCCGTACCAGCGTCTACAGACTTATCTTCTAAAAAATTATCTATTATATACCAAAGATAGATGTAATAGTACTTGATATGTGCTAATTACTCAATATTGCTAAACTGTGGGATTGAAAATTAAAATTTTTCTACATAAGATTAATAATCTAAAATTAAAAATTGGTAACAGTGATGGTTAGGAGTGTTAGAGTTTCAGGAAATTCATCGGAACTTTTCAGCGGGTATTCATGCTGAAGAAACTACAGAAAAAGCAAATTTCCATAATTGCGGGTGCGGCACTGTTTGCCTTTTTAGCTGGGGCGATGGTATCAGCACCTCAGATTGGTAAAACCGTTGGGCAATGGCTCAAAGTGGGTAAGAATCAGGCACAGCAAACATCTGATGCTAATATTGCCCAATCAGCCGTCTTTCCACTGATATCGCAATCTCTGCCAGAACGAGCGGCAAAACTAGCAGCGATCGCTGGACAGTCACCTTCTCTAGACCGAAATCGCGCTCGTTATCTTTTGGCGAGTGATTACATTGAAAGAACCCAAGCGCAAAAAGCCCTAGTTTTACTTGACGGATTAGATAAAGACTATTCCATCCTCGCGCCTTACATTTTACTCAAACAGGCCCAGGCACGGGATATTCTGGGTGAGGACGGCAAAGCCTCGGATCTCAGGCAAAGTGTGCTGAAACAGTATCCTAAAGAAGCTGCTTCGGTAAAAGCACTATATCTGATTGCTCAACCGAAGCAACAAGAAATAGCGATCGCTCAATTTCCTTCCAATCCTCTAACTTGGGAAATTATTCGCAAACGCTTGCAAGAAAATCCCAATCAGCCAAAATTACAATTGATTTTGGCTAAGTATGCTTACGATCAACTAGGGATAGTGGGCGTTTTGGATCAGCTAGTAAAACAGCCTAGCCTCAAACCCGAAGAGTGGGAACTCATTGGTACAAGTTATTGGGAAAATAGTCAATTTCTCAAATCAGCCAATGCTTATGCCAAAGCACCCAAAACATCGCGCAACCTCTACCGGACTGCACGAGGGTTACAGGTGGGAGGCAAAGATAAAGAAATAGCGATCGCTACCTATAAACAATTGGTGCAGCAATTTCCCAATAGCGAAGAAACTGGGACTGCACTACTGCGGTTAGCAGAAACCGCAAAAACAAGCAAGGACGGCTTACCTTATCTCGATCAAGTAATTAGTAAATTTCCTAAACAAGCTGGGACTGCACTGGTACAAAAAGCCAAAACTCTCCAAACCCTCAAAGATCAAAAGTCAGCTAGCCAGGTGTGGCAATTACTGATTGCCAAATACGGCAATTCTGATGAAGCCGCAGAATATCGTTGGAAAATCGCCCAAGATAAAGCCAAAATCAAAGATTACGTCGGTGCTTGGCAATGGGCAGAGCCAATTGTCACCAACAATCCTAATAGTATTTTGGCTCCAAGAGCAGGTTTTTGGGTAGGTAAATGGGCAGCTTCACTAGGGAAACAACAGGAATCTCAAACTGCTTATGACTATGTAATTAGTCAGTTTCCCTACTCTTACTATGCATGGCGAGCCGCGAATATGCAGGGGCTAAATGTCGGCAACTTTGACAATGTGCGCGTCATGAACCCCGAAGTAATCGCACCGCAGCGTTCATTACCCCCGGCTGGTTCTGAGACTTTCAAAGAATTATATCTGCTCGGTCAAGACCGCGATGCCTGGTTACAATGGGAAACGGAATTTCAAAACAAAATTCAGCCAACAGTAGCAGAGCAATTTACTGAAGGGTTGATGCGGCAAGCTAAGGGAGAAAATCTCATCGGAATTGACAAAATTTCTAAATTGGAAGATCGGGAAATACCAGCAGAATTTGCCCAATATCAAACTCTGAGCAAACAAATCGCCTACTGGCAAGCCCGTTATCCATTTCCCTATCTCCGAGAGACTGAAAAATGGTCTATTGAGCGTAAACTCAATCCCTTGTTAGTAACTGCTCTGATGCGTCAAGAGTCACGGTTTGAGCCAAAAATCAAATCTGTTGCTAATGCTACTGGTTTGATGCAGTTGTTGCCGAGTACAGCTCAATGGATCGCTCCCCAAATTAAGGTAGATATCAAAACAATCAACCTCGAAAACCCCAACGATAATATTATGCTGGGTACATGGTATTTAGATCATACCCATCAGCAATATAACAATAACTCGCTGTTAGCGATCGCTAGTTACAATGCTGGCCCCGGCAACGTCTCCAAATGGCTACAAACTTTAACTACACAAGATCCAGATGAGTTTGTTGAACAAATTCCCTTTGACGAAACCAAAAATTATGTGCGTCAGGTATTTGGCAACTACTGGAATTATTTGAGACTTTACAACCCGGAAGTTTCTGGCATCGTTGCAAAGTACTCGACTACACACCCAAAATTGCCAGCGCAGTGATTTATGCCCAATTGGATGAACTAATATGCAGCAGCGCACCAGTCTAGGGCACTGGAATAGGGAGCATCCCAATATGATCGGATAAGCAGGGGAGGCTGGCGTTGCAGGGGAGGCAAAAACTCAACGCCAGCCTCCATTTCTCCCCCTGCTCAAGAACAGCTTGCCTCAACCAAGAAATTCCAAAACCTACGCAGTATTGGGGAGCATCCCAATCAAGCAAATTTATCAAGATGATTGATTGTCATTGCGAATGAAGCGTTCGCAATGACATAGAAGCCTAAAGTAGTACAATTAAACTATAGGTAGCATTCATAGGGCTTGCTGTGAGAACTCTGTAAGCTGATGTATGAAAGCGAATAAAGGCTAGTACCGCAGGGCGGAATTAAAAATTAAAAATTAAAAATTAAAAACGAATATATAATGAGGGTTTAATTGATTTGGAATGGGTGGTTTATTTCCGCCGCACTGTACTAGCTATTATTTAGCAGACTCAAGGAGGTGGTTGTAGTGTTGTCATGTTTTAACATAGCAGATTACTTTATCTGGTTGGCAAATGAAACAGGCTCTTTTATCAGTAATTTAAAGCTGCAAAAGCTTGTGTACTATGCTCAAGCTTGGCATCTTGCACTCTATAACACTCCTTTATTCCAAGAGGATTTTCAAGCTTGGATACATGGGCCTGTCATACCTGTGTTGTACCAAAAGTATAAGCTTTTTGGATGGCAACCAATTTTAGAGGATGCTAACCCTAAATTACCCCAAGAGGTTCAAGAGTTTCTAGATGAGGTTGCACAGGAGTACTTTGCCTGCGATGCTTATGAATTAGAGCAGATGACTCATGCCGAGACACCCTGGAATTTGGCTAGAGCAAATCTACCAGATGACGAACCTTCCAACGAAGTTATTCAGAAACAGTGGATGAAGGAGTATTACGGATCTCGTGCCGAAGCAAAGGATTAAAAAGACTGAGGTTCCCAAAGACGGCATATCAGGTATTAAACCAACAAAGCTGAAGCCACCTCAAGGCATCAGCTTTTCATTTAAATATTATCAAGATAGTAACAGCAAGTTTTCTTGTAGCGAAAAAGAAGTATTTTATTGGCTGACCTTACTTGAGCGATTAAAAGCTTTATCTAGTATGACGGCTCAAGAGTTGTTAGTGAATCGTAGCAGTACGCTAAGATGTCAGCCCATTAGGTGGGAAGATACCAGCGAGAGAGCATTTGGCTTGCCAAATGAAGAACAATTAGTTGACATACCATATCAATTTTCCATTTCCTCAAATGAACATGGCAGGGTTCATGGATTTTTTATTCACGAGATTTTCTACATTGTTTGGCTAGACCCAGATCATTTATTGTACCCTGCAAAAAATTAAGGAATCATCGCCACCTTAATTATCTATTGTGCCAAGACAGATATTTAAGGGGGATATGATGTAAAACCGTGTCCTATTTGGGGCAATAAGACACGGTTTCATAAAAGTATTTAGTTATAATATTACAAAAATCAAATTAAAATTTGATTTATACCAAATTAATCCATTTACTGAGATTTGTTTTCTGGTTGATTAACTTTCTCTGTTGTCGGAGAGATTTGGCGATCGCAGTTTGTCTTTTCTTGAGTTAGAGCGATCGCACTAAAGAAAATGGCACTTCCCACAGCCAAGGCGATCATAGGACGCTTGAGCAAGACAAAATCTCTGATAATTCTAGCTAAAGGTCGGCTTTGACGACGTAACGCCGAAGCAATCATCAATTGTCTCCAAGTAAAGGGGTCACGCACATAATGACCACTTTGGCAAACTACCAGCCTTTCCTGGCAATAGGGACAGCAAAACAAGCCCATGCGCCTTTTGACTGGTTTGGGTGTGGCATTTCTTTGGCAAATTGGGCAAGTAACATAATGATTATCAAAGGTGTGTATATTCATTTACCTCGTCCGCCTAGTCCATTTACTCGCTCTATTAAGAATAGCTATATTGAATTGGGATCAATACTTAGCAGATTTCCAAGTATGTTCTGACATCAGCCATAAATCATACATATATTGTATTACTACCAAGGATGGCTCAATGGTCGCAACACGAGTATAGCTAGATTTAGGCAAGGATGACTCCTAGTTAATATTTGCGGGTGCATTTACCCAGCCCACAAAAACTTTGTTGTCTCTAAAAAGAATAGTCTTGCTGCTCACTCCCACCTCACTAACTTAGGCATCGCTAACCCTCAGATAACAATTGTCTCCCATTTAACCATTCTCCCCACAAAAATTTCTTACAACGACATTTTTTGCGAAAACTTTGTAAATCAAGCAAATAAAGTCTACTTGTCTAGTTGCTAAATAATGGCTCACAATGAGAAGTAACAGATAAAAATTTAAATTTTTTCTTACATTTACCCCGCCTCTAAATGACTCTCTTGCCTCCCACTCAACTGAGGAAGGTAAGGTCACAACCTGCCTTTCCTACACCTTCTGCTCCTTTAGCTCACCTAATTAATCGTTTTCAACCATCACCAGAAACAGTTGTCCTGTTTTTAGCCATGCTGATTGGCGGTGGTGCTGGTATGGGTGTAGTCACCTTTCACTATTTAATCCAGTTGATTCACCAGTTGATGCTGGAAAATTTAATGGGTCAAATCGGTGTCTGGGGTGCTTGGACTTTAGCCTGTGTTCCCACCCTTGGCGGATTAATCGTTGGCTTGATGCGCTGGCGCACACAAGACTTTGGCCCCGGACTTTCATCTCTCATCGCCGCTTCTCAAGGAACAGAGATTAGGCGACCACTACGACCAGTTACGAAAATGCTGGCTGCATCTGTTTCTTTGGGGAGCGGTGCTTCTTTGGGGCCAGAAGGGCCAAGTGTAGAAATTGGCGCAAATTTTGGGATGTTGTTTTCTGTGATCCTCAATGTATCTCAAGAACGACAACGTTTGCTGTTGGGTGCTGGCGCGGCGGCTGGACTGGCGGCGGGATTTAATGCTCCCATCGCTGGAGTATTTTTTGCCTTAGAAGTGGTGATGGGAGCGACATCTTTCGCTACTTCTGCCGTCAGCGTAGTACTGCTAGCGGCGGTAGTAGCAGCATTGATTGCCCAAATTGGTTTGGGGGCACAACCTGCTTTTGATTTACCTGTTTACCAAGTCCGCAGTCCTTTGGAATTACCCCTTTATCTTGGTTTGGGTTTAGGGGCCAGCCTAGTTTCTCTGGCTTATACTCAATCAATTCGGGGAGCAAAAGCCTGTTTTGCTGGGAAGGTTCCAGGTTTTGCCTTTTTGGGACGAATCCCTGAGCCGATTCATCCAATTATTGGCGGTGTGATAATTGGCGCAGTTGCTTTGCATTTCCCACAAATTCTAGGTGTGGGTTATGAAACTGTAGAAGCAATGCTTCAGGATGTGGAGTTTCCATTGTCCCTGCTGGTGGTGTTGTTGGTGGTGAAGCTACTGATGACTGCAATTAGTACAGGTAGTGGTTTCATCGGTGGCTTGTTTGCACCAGCCATGTTTTTAGGTGCTTCTTTTGGTTCAGCTTACGCCAAAATTTTAGCTGTAGCATTCCCAACTATTTGCGATCAAATGGCGGCTCCCCCAGCTTATGCAATGGTAGGAATGGCAGCAGTACTAGCTGCTAGTGTCAGAGCGCCGTTAACAGCTATTTTAATGCTGTTTGAATTAACCCGCGACTATCGCATTGTTTTACCCTTGATGGCAGCTGTGGGTTTGAGTGTTTGGCTAGTGGAAAGGATTAAACCAACTTTTAACTCTAACTCTAATCTACAACAGATTGGTCTTTCAGAATTGAAAGATGAACAAGCGGAAATTGTGCAGCAAATTTTGGTAGAAGATGCCATGTACCCCTGTCCCAAAAAGTTACCTGCAACCCTTGGAGTTTTAGATGCAGCGGTGGAAATGATCCGCGATCGCACCCGGAGCGCTTTAGTACTTGATGAAGCCGAGCAATTAGTTGGTATACTTTCTCTGGAAGATATTAACCGCGTCCTTGCTCTTTGGCAAACTTACCCAAATTCACTAACTGAAATTCCAGATAATTTATCTAGTCAAACTCTCATAGATATTTGTAATACTGAAATCCTCTATGCATGGCAAGATGAATTATTATCTGAAGCTTTAGACCGCATGAGTCTTCGAGGTTTGCATCAATTACCAGTGGTAGCAAGAGACAAACCCGATCGCATTTTGGGTTTACTAGAAAAAGAGCAAATTGCTTTAACCTGCAATTTAGCAGTTACACGCAAGGCACTTCGTCACTATTTACCAGTCTTACCAACCACAGATATCGTTACTAATCATTAGTCAATCAATTTTGGATTTTGGATTTGCAATTTTAGATTAACTGCACCCACTCTTGGGATGCAGCTTTAGGATTTGAGATTTGTTCCACCTAAAAGGAGTGGGGTATGAACTAAAAACAATCCAAAATCCAAAATCTTCAAGACTCACCCGTTGATCGGTGGGGTCAATCCAAAATCTAAAATCTAAAATCCAAAATATGTTGACTTTGGACTCTTAACTATATTCCTAAGCTGTGGCTTCTATGGTTTCATCACCTTCCCGATCTTCTGGGTCTACCTGTCTCAGACGAATGTGCTTTTTGCCTAAAGTGATGATAAATTCATCTCCTGGTTGCAGATTCATCTGTTTTGTATAAGCTGAACCTATAAGTAAGTTACCATTGGATTGCACACTAATTCTATAGCTAGCACTACGTCCACCACGCCCATTAGCGCTGGGTGTGCTGTCCAACTGAATGCCTTCAGCATCAATTAGGGCATTTAAGAACTTCATCATATTGACGCGCTCTATACCATTTTTGGTAACGGTATAGTAGCCGCACTTCTTAGCTTTGTCTTCTTTGCTCTCGCTCTCTAGCTCTTTAACTTTTTTGAGCAGTTCTTCACCGAGTAGGGGTTCAATTTTTTTCAGTTTAGGCATCAACTTAGGTCGAAAATGAATGTTTGAAGTGTTGGAATCGATTTTATTTTAGCTGAGGTTGAGCTAATAGGAACATATTCCTTTAGTTTTTATCTCAACCTAGCCAAGTATATTACACTCAGATGCACAATTGTTATGTAATTAACAATATTTTCAAGACAATCTATTTTAGAGAATGCTGGCAATGCTGATAACTATATATATAGTTTGTAAATCACTGCTAGACTATAGAAGTTTTAAGTTTTCTAAACTAACGCTCAAAAGTTCTTTATTTGCTGAGGATGATAACTGAGTTACAGAATGATAAGTAAAACTGATCCTTAATCATTAGTCATTAGTCATTGGTCAGTTAAACTGAGCGAATGCGAACAGCATCTCATAGAGAAGCCATTGGCGTAGCCTCTCATAGAGAAGAATTGGTCATTGGTTATTTACAAAGGACAAACAACAAACTTGCCAAAATGAAACTAACTACCAGAGGACACTATAGTGTGAAGGCGTTGCTAGATTTGAGTTTACAGCCAAAATATGGGCCTGTATCTGTAAGAGCGATCGCTAAACGCCAAGATATCCCGGCTCCTTACCTCGAAAAACTACTAATAGAAATGCGTCGTGCGTCTTTAGTGAAATCAATTCGTGGTAGCATCGGTGGATACCAATTGGCAAGAGAGCCTCTACAAATATCTATAGGACAAATTTTAGAAGCAGTTGGCGAGACTAGCCATTTACCTCATCACACCCCAGCACCTACACAAGCTGAAGATTGGGTAACATTTAGCCTTTGGCAAAGACTCAACCAAAAGCTCAAAGAAGCTTTGTACAGTATTACTCTGGCAGACCTTTATTACGATGCTCGTAGCTGGCAAGCTTCCCTTGGGGAAGAAGCTAGTTTTGTGGTTTAGTGATTTATGATTAATAGCATCTATATCTTAATAATTGCAGCATTTTTAGATTACTTAATTGGCGATCCTTGGAATTGGCCTCATCCAGTGCAAGTTATGGGGTGGGTAATTTATCGCCTGACTAAATTTTCTCTCAAATTGTCTAAAAATTCTCTCACACAACGCCTAGCTGGAATCGTACTAGGGATTATTCTAATAATTGGTAGCGGTCTGATTGGCTTTTTGATTATTCAAAGTGCTAGATGGGTTCATCCGTTGTTGGGAATTGCAATAGAAAGTATTCTTTTGGCAAGTTGTTTTGCTGGCAGAAGTTTGCGGGTAGCAGCGCTGGCTATTTTACAACCTTTAACAACAGGAGATTTGGAGAAGGCTCGAAAAACTTTAAGTAATTACGTTGGTCGAGATACACAAAACCTCACACAAGCAGAAATTTTTCGAGCTGTTTTAGAAACGGTTGCAGAAAATGCTACCGATGGAGTTATGGCTCCGCTTTTTTATGCAATTGTTGGTGTCTTTGTGCCAATTGTGGGGCCAACCCCTTGGTTTTAGCATATAAAGCCAGCAGTACCCTTGATTCAATGGTGGGATATCGGGAAGCACCCTATACTTATTTGGGATGGTTTTGTGCGCGCTTAGAAGATTGTTTGACTTGGCTACCTTGTCGGTTAACAGTTACAACTCTGGCGTTGTTATCGGGTAAACCGATGCATATTTGGCGAGTTTGTCAGCGAGATGCAGTTAATGATCCTAGTCCTAATTCTGGCTGGAGTGAGTGCGCCTATGCTGCTTTTTTGGGTGTACAGATGGGCGGTACAAATTGGTATCGTGGAGTCGCTAAGTACAAACCACTGCTAGGAGATGCTATTTATCCCATTACTGCAACTTCTATTCACAATGCTTTGCAGCTGACTCGATATTGTTTTTTGCTATGGTTAGGCATAGTGATCGCTATATTCTTAATACTTCCAAACAAGTAATGATAAATGTAAAGTTAAGAATTAGGACTTCAGAATAAAAACTCCTAACTTGTACAGACGCGATTCATCGCGTCTCTCCTAACTCCTCACTTATCATTCCCTATGTCTGCAAAAGTAGTTGAAATTCTCTCATCCGAAGAAATTCGTCGTACCTTGACTCGTCTTGCTTCTCAAATTGTCGAAAGGACACGTGATTTGTCTCAACTGGTGCTTCTTGGTATATATACCAGGGGTGCGTTCTTAGCCGAATTGTTGGCGCGTCAGATTGAGATCCTAGAAGGTGTAGCCGTGTCAGTCGGGGCTTTGGACATAACATTTTATCGAGATGACCTCGACAAAATTGGATTGCGGACTCCAACGAAAAGCGAAATTCCTTTTGATCTTACGGGAAAAACCGTTGTCCTTGTAGATGATGTGATTTTTAAAGGACGAACGATTCGCGCTGCTTTGAACGCAGTCAACGACTACGGTAGACCAGAAGTGATTCGTTTAGCTGTGTTAGTAGATAGAGGTCATCGGGAATTACCAATTCACCCAGATTTTATTGGCAAAAAGTTACCTACTGCTAAAGAAGAAGTTGTCAAAGTTTACTTACAAAATTACGATGGGCGAGATGCAGTCGAGTTGATTGGAGATTAAAAATTAGGCGTAGAGACGCGATTAATCGCGTCTCTACAGGAATTGAAAAAGAGGCAAGGGAGCAGGGAGCAGGGAGCAGGGAGCAGGGAGCAGGGAGCAGGGGAGAAGGAACAGAAAGGGGGATTCGACCCCACCTGAACGAGAACCACTTAACTCTTATTGGGGGACTCAGACCCATGTTCCGCTCCGCTCCACGGCTCTTGGTTGGGGTCATTTCCCCCAGCGAAGAGCCCCCTTCCCCCTACCTCTTCGTTGAGTAGATAAAGGAGATGGGAAAATTTCAATTCCCAAGGTTTAATGTCATTAAACCTTGATATATTTGCCATCTCCCAACGCCAAGCTAACTAGCAATGTTATGATTTCATGACAAATTGATCCCAGAAAGGCTTATAAATTCGTAATACAGGCAAAAAACCTATTGGAACCACTTGATCCCTAGATATGCTTAGTGGTTAATATGAACTTAACAAACAAAACTCCTGCGATCCCAAAGAAATGCTAATTGGCATAACTTAAGAATTGCAAGGAATCGACCTCAATTTAAAAACAGATTAAAAAACTTAAAACTGGGCAAAACCAGGAGTCAGGAATAAGAAATTCATCTGGAATGGATGACATTTTATATAGCATTCTTTAACCAGGGGAAATCATTTACCGCTTACACTACTGGAGGCCAAATTAATGGCAAAAGAACGCCCGCCACTAGAAGAGATGACCTTACGGCAACTCCGCAGAGTTGCCAGCGAATATAGCATCTCTCGCTATAGCCGAATGCGTAAATCACAATTGCTGGCATCAATTTTAGAAGTCCAGCGCAGCAAAACTTTGCTCAGTCCATCTCGTTCATTGGAGGCACAGGAAACCGTGGAAGCTGCTAAGTTTGAATTAGGTCAGGAAGATCGTACAGGTGGATCTCTAGCTGATGTTGATGAAGGACTCGCAGATTTGCCCTCTGGCTATGGTGAAAGCCGGATTGTCCTCTTGCCACGCGATCCTCAGTGGGCTTACACTTACTGGGATATTCCCAATGAAGATAAAGAGGAACTGCGTCGCCAAGGGGGACAACAACTCGCACTGCGAATTTATGATGTCACCGATATTAATATCGAATACCAAAGTCCCCACAGCATTCAAGAATATCCTGCTGATGAACTAGCTAGAGAATGGTATCTACCAGTTCCAGTTAGCGATCGCGATTATGTGATAGATATCGGCTATCGTGCTGCTGATGGTCGCTGGTTAGTACTAGCTCGTTCTGCTAGAGTCCATATTCCTCCCGTCTATCCTTCTGACTGGATTGAAGATGTCTTCATCACTGTCAACTTTGAAGAAGATTTGCGTGGTAAGACTCAGTATGAACTGGTTCCCCCCGCCAAGAAGATTGCAGCTACAGCTACCACCAATGGTAACGCTGTGAATACCAACGGCAATCCTATCTACGACCAAATATTTGGTTTGGCCGAATCTGCCGAAGGACTACGGGTTGCTGGTTCTATCTTCGGTTCGCAACACCAAGTACCAAGTCCAGAACAAGCCCTTAGCTCTTACATTTTCCCCTCTGGTGTGGGTATGTGGGCAGTTCCCACCGTGTCTGGCTTAACCGCTTCCGGTGCAGGAATGTCAGGTGTTGGCTTCTCTGCTTCAGCCGTACCCGTTCGTCCGCGCAAGTTCTGGTTAATTGCCGATGCTGAGTTGATAGTTTACGGTGCAACCGAACCCGACGCTACCGTAACCATTGGCGGCCGTCCAATTCAGCTAAATCCAGATGGAACATTCCGCTTCCAGATGTCCTTCCAAGATGGTTTAATCGACTATCCGATTTTGGCTGTAGCTGCTGATGGTGAGCAAACCCGATCAATTCAGATGAAATTTAATCGTGAGACACCATCTCGAAATACTAACACCAAAGAAGACGCTGTTTTAGAATGGTTCTCTTAAGTTTTCGTTATCAGATTAATTGCAGACTGAAATTTTAAATTATTCCCCGCTATAGTAATTCTGTAGCGGTTTTTTTGTATAACTATGTCAACCAAGAAATTATTTTTGTTATTTATCTTGATAATTGGTGCAAGCCTATTATCAGGTTGTCAAGAAATTGAAGCAAATTCAATCTCAAAAGTATCTAAAACTTGCCCTGGCAAAGATGCTAAATTTAGTATTGATTTTTTTAAAACCAATAATCAAGGTAAAAAAAATCCCAGAGGTATTAATAATGTGATTATTCTTAATCCCAAATCACCAGAATTAGATTTCAAAGTTAATGTTGGTCTATCTCATAAACTCTACGCCAAAGATGCTAAAGGTAAACTCCGTAAAGAATACATCCCAAAACAGTTTCATGAACTCATCAGTGATGAGAATGCCAAATTAAATGGACAGCTACCCATTGCCGCAATTAATGCCGACTATATAGGTACTGATAATAAACCACAAGGCTTAAATATTTCTCGTGGCGTAGAGTATTCAGGAGCATTTAAAAATAAACGTTCTTCTTTTGGCATATCAGGAGGTACACCCAGCCAGCGACAGGCTACTATCCAGGCTGGTAGAAGAAATAGCGATATTCTCAATTACAATTTAGTGGGTGGTAATGGCAGATTCTACCGTCAGGGTAAGTTTAAGAATATTTGTCAAGACTTGGGAGAATTTGCTTGTAAAAATGCAACTAATCGCTCTCTGGCAGCTATCACCGATCGAGGCTATGTAATACTATTAGTTAATGACTTGAAAGCTAATTCAGAGATTGAATTATCTCAACTTAATCAAGAATTACTACCAGATATGTTTGATAATGTCCTAGAAGGTATTGCGAGCAATAACTGTTTAGGTAAGATTCAAGAAGGAATTTTATTTGATGGAGGGATGTCTCCAGGATTGAATTATAATCAGAAAACTTATGTAGAAAATCTTGGGCCGATTGGTTCAGTTTTTTTGATTTACAAAAAATAACATGGTTGAGGAATATTACCCTGTGGCGGAAATTTACCTACTTTCAACCTTTAACTTTTGGTGAATTCTCCAGCTTGTTTGGATTAACCCAACGATTAACAAATTCGTGATTATCTTTGTACACCTTGATTTGCACTTGCTTGGAACTTAACTGGACTACTTCAGCGGGGATTCTTTGGATATTGCTAGAATCCGCACGAGCTTTGTAAAGCCAAATGACTTTTTGCCCTACTTGAAAATGGTCAGGATTGCTAGTTAAATTAGGCGCTTTTTCTGCCCAAGAGGGGAAAGCAATTACTAAGTTGATTAAAAGTACTAAGACCACGAGAGTGATTTGGAAAAGTTTCACGATCGTTACACTTGTTTTGGGTCTGATAACGAACCGCAGAGGCGCAGAGGGCACAGAGAAATGGAGAAGGGAGAGGATTGTTGTATGAAATTTTGGATGTTTTTTAATTTGGAAGTTCCTTACAGTGTATAGTTTGCTGATTTCAGGATAAAGCGACTTGGGGAATAAAATCAAATAGTCTTTATTCTTAAAAAGATAAATTAAATTTATGATGACATAATGCCTTGACTTGAGATCCTAATCTCTATCTCAGGAGCAATAGACGCTACTTTCTGTGAACGCTATGCCAGTTTGCTTGCAATGACATTGTGTAATTAATTCCGTCTGACTACTTATATGATGTCCGGTTAAACACTTGTCATTGTGTACTCCGTTGGAGAACCCGAACGCGAATAGCGTCTCCGAAGGAGAAGGGTACGGAGTGAAGCGATCGCAGCCCTTGGGATTGCTTCGCTTCTCTACGAGACGCTTCGCTTCGCTCGCAACGACTGGTTTTGGGTCATTTATTTTTTGGAACACTCTTACCTGAAAAACGCTACATATTCCTGTTTAAATCATAAAAGGTTCAAGTTCGCGGTTACACCACTCATCTTCAACCCGTTCAGTAACCAGTGGTCTGATGATAAACTTGGGCGGGCTACCATCCAAAACATCAATCCGCACACATGAGTAAGGCCGCCGATTCTGGAAATTGTAATCATGACGACCCACAAAAAGCATTGAATCAGCAACTTTCCGAGTCGGTTTACCTGCAATTTCTGTAAAAATCTCCATCAATTCAGTTCCCTCTCGCCGTTGATAGCGGGGACGATGACCACTACCACCAGAGATAATACAGTTAATGTGAGAGTCAGCAAATCCGGTATCAGTTGTGCAAAGATGCTCCAAACAGTGGGCGTGACCATTTAAAATCAAATCGACTATGGGACGTTCTTTAATTAGAGAACCAAGAGTTTCTGCTACTTGTTCAAACACCCAGCGCAAACGATGGCGAACCGCTAAGGTTTGTGCCTGATTCCACTTAGTAGCCTCAGTAACGTAAGGTGGATGGTGGAAAAAGATGACACGTCCACGCACTTCTGAGGTGTTCCAAGATTCGATTAGTCTGCTTCGCAACCATTCAAGTTGTTCAAAATCGATCGCAGCCATTTTCTGAGATGCCAATTGTTTTTCAATATCGATTTTGATCTCGTCTATTTGATCTAATTTGGCGCTAAGTTCATCAAGTTGTTCCGCTTCGGCAGGTTTATCTGGGTTGAGGCGATCGCATATTCCCAAAATCTGCAATTCTTCTCGATCTATTTCCTGGCGACGCTTTTGCAATTCCCGGCGATAAATTTCTCCCTCTTGAGTTGCAGGTAAAGGTGATGGTGTATTAAAAGTATTAGAATCCAGTGCGAAAAAGTCAATCCCGCCATAACGAAAGGTGTAATAGCGATTGGGTAAACGGGTAAACTGTCCGGGTTCATAACGCAAACACCGCCCTGTGTCAGTTTTAGCAGTATAGTGTCGATCTAAATGACGTTCTAATTCTTGTGGGGAAGCGATCGCTTGGGTATAATCCATAAATGCTCGTGCATAAGCATTTCCTTGATACGATCCATGCCAGCCGATCTCGATATCTTTGTAGCGGAACAGGCGACGTAATGAAGATGTTGTTCCAGTCAATAAACGATACATCAAGGGTACATCATAGTAATCATGATTACCAGGTACTGGCAAGAACGGCAGATTAAACACCATGCGATCGTAGAGAATGCTTTTCGGGTTGTCGCCACCGACAAGAAATTCCCGGTAAGGTTCAATAAAGTTTGTTGAATAATATTCTTGGGAACCAACCACATAGATTACATCGCCTGTGTGCAACACAAAACTGCAATCATCTCGGTGAGGCAGCATCAATTCGGCAACTTTTCGCTGGGGGTGGTGTCGATAATGGGATTGAGTACCAGAATCACCAATCACCATAAAGGAAAATTCTGGACTATCTTCCCTGCGATCGTCAATAACCATGCTGGTTTGGTCAATTCCCCGTTGCACAAAACTTGGATGCATCCACCGCACCCGTTCCTTCATTTTTTGGATTTTCACAGGAATCGGTGGATCGGAAATCAATTTCATGGCTGATAACTCTTGAATGCCTAATGCACACGCTGATTGTAACGAAATATTTAATTGTCGTTAGTTATTAGTCATATCATGTGCGCCAAATTACCCATACCCCTCCCCGCTTGCGGGGAGGGGTTCTTCGGGTTTAATAAGCAATCAAGCGGAGATGATATCATTTCTAAATAAGCAATTCCCAATTCCGGCGTTGCCGATTACGGTATGAAAACGATTGTGCATTGCGGTGAAAAATCCTTGTAGAGAAGAAAATTTTACGTCTCTACATTCAAGTTCATACCTCGATTCAGCAACGCCCCCAATTCCCCATTTTCAATCTTAAGGCAAATTTTCTCGCAGTAATGCCCGAAAACCCGCTTGTTGAAAATGCTCATCAGCAGTTAGTGCTTCAGTGATTCCGCTATATTCCATCACAATAAAAGATACACAATCCACAAATCCCCATTCTCTTTTAGTTTGTTCGCGATATAGTTCAAAAGCACGTTCGTAGAGTTCTTGGGAGAGGGGGACAATTTCTACTTTCGAGTCAGCTACTAGAGAATTTAATAATATAATTGCCGCCTGACGATAAGGTTGTTGGGATAAGGCATTGCCAATTTCCAACATTACCGCCTGTGTTGTCACCAAACGAGTTTCTGCCGCTTGTAACATTTTAGCCAGATGTAAGGCTCGGTCATGCAAGCGATCGCTCGGTGCAGATAAAGCAATGGCAAATGATGTATCAAGAAAGACTTCAGAATGCATGGAAAATTTACTTACTGTACAAATATTTATCTATATTGGTAGACCAATCAGCTGGCCCATCTAAGTTGAGCGATCGCGCCGTTTGCAGAAATGATACCGTTTCATGTTCGCTAGGCGGTAAAATTTCGATACTGATTCGCACGCGGGTATTGATTGGCAGTGCGATCGGTTCAGCCGGATAGAAGACTTTGCCATTAAACACAGCTGTGATTTTTTCTACCATTTTTCGCAAAAAGTACTTTTAGTCTATCCTAAGCTGGTTGTAACAATACAGGTAGAGTAGACGACGCAATAACTAGTAAAGATACTTATAGCTGTCTTACGAATTATATCGATTATTTAGGATTGTCTAATATTGATTCAATAGAATGTTTCAAAAATACAATAAACTCCAATACTGTTGGGTTAAGGCAAGAGACGCGATGAGAGAGACGCGATGAGAGAGAGGTTGAATGAACAAGTATTTGGCTGTGATTTTAGGCACTAGTTGATCCCCCTAACCCCCTTAAAAAGGGGGAAGAATCAAAGTCCCCCTTTTTAAGGGGGATTTAGGGGGATCTCCAAGGGTTAGGCGTATAAAAAAAACTTTTCAAACAGCCTCTAAGAAAGACGCGATAAATCGCCGTCTTTACAATAATTAGTCCTTTGTCCTGACGGCGATTTATCGCGGATTTGGGATCTATATATGTTCATCAAATAACCGTATTGCAATAAACTCCACCCTTTCATGAGTCGAAAAGGTGGAGTTAAGAATTTGAAGAGTTAATAAATTCTCTTCATAAACTACAAATGACAACTATAGCCGTAGTCACACAGGTTAGGACATTTTGAAAGCTAGGAATAGTAATACTTTTACCTCCTCCCTCCTGCTATAACTAGATCCGTGACTTGACAAATTTCTCTAATCGATCCATTCCCTTTTCAATCGTCGCCATATCTGTGGCGTAGGAAAGGCGAATATTGTCATCAGCGCCAAAAGCAATTCCGGGAATAACTGCAACTTGATGTTTTTCTAGCAAAGCGTCACAAAATTCTAGGGATTTTAGACCGGTTTTGCTGATATCAGGGAACAGATAAAACGCGCCATCTGGTTTGGCGGTACTCAATCCAGGAATGGCGTTGAGTCTGTCTAGCATTACCTGTCGGCGTTTGGCGAAGGCTTGGCGCATTTCTTCGACACAATCTTGGGAACTTTGTAGCGCTGCGATCGCACCATATTGAGCAAAGGTACACACGTTAGATGTACTATGCCCTTGGATGGTACTCGCGGCTTTAATGATTTCCACTGGCCCCGCTAAATAACCAAGTCTCCACCCAGTCATGGAATAAGCCTTTGCAAATCCATTACTAATCAAAGTGCGGTCAAAAATTTCCTTCCCTAGCGAACCGATGCTGATATGTTCTGCACCGTCGTAGAGAATCTTTTCGTAAATCTCATCAGAGACAACTAAGATATCTGCATCAACTATTACCTGCGCCAGTGCTTTGATTTCGGCTGGCGTGTAAACCATCCCTGTGGGGTTAGATGGGGAGTTGAGGATAAATAACTTCGTTTTCGGCGTGATTGCTTTACGGAGTTGTTCGGGAGTAATTTTATAACCCGTTGTGGCATCTGTGGGCACAATTACCGATACTCCACCGACTAAAGTCACCATTTCGGGATAACTTAGCCAGTAGGGTGCAGGGATAATGACCTCATCACCTGGATCGATTAGCGCCACTATCAAGTTGTACAGAGAATGCTTTCCGCCATTGGTGACAATGACATTCTCGGACTTGTAATCAAGACCATTATCAATTTTAAGCTTATGGGCGATCGCTTCCCTTAACTTTGGTTCTCCGGCTGCTGCACCATATTTGGTTTTGCCTTCTTCCAAAGCTTTGACTGCTGCGGCTTTAATATGCGCTGGGGTATCAAAATCTGGTTCTCCAGCGCTAAAACTACAAACATCTATTCCTTCCGCCTTCAGTGCCTTAGCCTTGGCTGCGATCGCTAAGGTTAATGAAGGTGTTACCTGACTTACTCTTGCTGCCAGCTTCATTCTTACTATATTTTGGCAAATCTTTCACTGATCTAAGGATATCCCAGAATCCCTACCAAGATTTGCTTTTTCTAAATTCGTTGGAGGTTGGGAACTAGGAATTACGAATAATTACTGATTCTTGACCCGTGACTCTTAACAATGTACTTTACGTAGTGTTTTGATTTTAGAGAAAACTAATTCTATGCAATTAAAGAAACTTCTCATCGCATCTTCTCTGTTATTTACTAGTCTTTTTATACCTAATGCTGCCATTGCTCAAAATCGCGGTACTCCAGGTAAATTTGATTTTTATGTATTGACACTTTCTTGGTCGCCAGATTATTGTGCAGCAAACGGTAGCCGCGATCAGCAGCAGTGTGGTTCTGGAAAGAAACTTGGTTTTGTACTACATGGTTTGTGGCCACAATACCAAGCTGGTTATCCGGCTAATTGTTCCACGCAAAAATTACCGTCGGAAGTAAAGCGGCAGTTCCCCAATTTGTATCCTAGTAATAAACTTTACGATCATGAATGGGAAAAACATGGTACTTGTTCGGGGAAAACTCCTGCGGAATACTTGGGATTGAGTAAAAAGTTAAAAGATGCGATCGCTATTCCCCCAGCTTATAATCGTCCTAATAAACCCGTGCGTACCACAACTACAAATTTTAAAAATTCCTTTGTGAGTGCGAATAATAACATTACTGCCGATGGAATAGCACCTTTTTGTTCTGGTTCGGGAAGATTTTTGCAAGAAGTCTTCTTTTGTTATTCTAAAAATGGTGAACCTGGTACTTGTAGCGCCGAGATTTTGAAGCGATCGCAAAAAAGTTGTGGTCAACCAGATTTTTTAGTGAGAAACGTTAGATAAAACGGGGAATTGGGCATGGGGCATGGGGCACTAGTTATTCTCCATCCCCCTGCTCCCCACAACTATGAATTGAATTTTATTAATCTATTATTTACTGAATATTAATTCTTCCTTAACCTATTTATTCTAATCTTCATTTGTAATCAGAACCTATTCTTATTTCGAGATAGCAGATGCAATCAGATAGTCTATTCAGGAAAAAGTTGTATTTATAACCATAACTTCTTGTCTAGCTGCCCAATTGCAAGAATCCCAGTTTTTTTTCCCAGTTTTAATAGTTTTTTGCAACACAAATTATTTTTGTCAGACTGCATTCTTTTCTCTTACTAGGAGTGCTAAATGGAATACTTATTTCTAGCTTTGGCGCTGAGTCTTGCACTCGCCTTCGAGTTTGTCAATGGTTTTCATGATACTGCAAATGCAGTTGCCACAGTCATTTACACTAACACCCTGAAGCCAAATATTGCCGTTGTTTGGTCAGGCTGTTGGAACCTAATTGGTGTGCTGACATCAACTGGAGCAGTTGCTTTTGGTATTATTGCCCTACTTCCCGTTGAATTGGTACTCAATGTTGGCTCAAGTGCAGGTTTTGCAATGGTCTTTGCACTTTTGATTTCGGCGATTATGTGGAACTTGGGAACCTGGTACTTGGGTTTACCTGCATCCAGTTCACACACATTGATTGGCTCAATTATGGGTGTTGGTTTAGCCAATTCAATGTTATCTTCGGGTCATGTCTTTGGCGAGGGCGTGAACTGGGCAAAGGCGCAGGAAGTTTTTACATCGCTACTGGTTTCGCCAATCGTCGGATTTACCTGTGCTGCACTACTGTTAATACTGGCAAAAATACTGATTAAACGACCAGAATTGTATCGTGCGCCAGATCATGGTAAAGCACCGCCAACTTGGATACGTGGTTTATTAATCTTGACATGTACTGGTGTGAGCTTCGCCCACGGTTCAAATGATGGTCAAAAAGGTATGGGTTTGATCATGCTTATCTTAGTAGGCATTCTACCAGGGATGTTTGCACTGAATATAGATACCGATGCGGGAGCGATCGCTCAGTTGATTGCTACATCAAACTCTGTAGTTCCAGTACTGCAACAACAAGCACCTGGAACATCGTTAAGTAGCCAAAATATTACAGATGAGCTTTCCAACTTCCTTAAACCAACCGCCGAAGCTAACAACAAAACCTTTGCCGCCCTTGCTGCCGAAAGTCAGATAATTGGAGATAAGCTTGCTGGTAAGACAAGTTTCAAACAGCTTTCAAAGGATGAACTTGGCTCATTACGAACCGATATGTATCTAGTTGCTGGAACAATTGGGAAATTGGACAAGCAGAAAAAATTTACCGATCCTAAACAAGAAGAGGCACTTAGCAGCTATAAAAGTCAGTTGGATAAAGTAACCAAATTCATTCCCAATTGGGTGAAATTTGCCGTCGCCATTGCACTCGGTCTTGGCACAATGATTGGTTGGAAGCGGATTGTGGTGACAGTGGGTGAAAAGATTGGCAAAGACCACCTTACCTACGCTCAAGGAGCTTCCGCCGAGCTAGTAGCGATGACAACAATTGGTGCTGCGGATTATTTCGGTTTGCCAGTCAGCACCACTCACGTCTTGTCGTCTGGTGTAGCAGGTACAATGGCGGCTAATCATTCTGGCTTGCAGATGGATACCCTGAGAAATCTACTACTAGCGTGGGTGCTGACATTACCCGTTTGTGTATTGCTTGGCTCTGCTACATACGCAGGGGCTTGTACATAGTTTTAAATGTTCTGGGTTTGAAGTAAGACAATGAAGCATGGGGCATGGAGCATTGAGCATTGGGTATGGTGAAGAGACAAGGAAGAAACTTGTTAAATAATTCCCCTCATCCCCCTGCCCCCTGCCCCCTGCTCCCTGCCCCCTGCCTCTTCCCTACTCCCTAAGCGATCGTCACATCTGGCGACAAGTAAACATCTTGAATGGCGTGAAATAACTTCACGCCTTCGTCAAAGGGACGTTGGAAGGTCTTTCGCCCAGAAATTAATCCTGAACCACCAGCGCGTTTGTTGATTACAGCAGTGCGAACTGCTTCCGCGAAGTCATTTTTACCAGTCGCGCCACCAGAATTAATCAACCCCACACGCCCAGAGTAGCAATTCAGTACTTGGTAACGAGTTAAATCAATTGGGTGATCGGTAGTCAATTCTGTGTAAACCCGCTCATCGGTTTTGCCGTAACTCTTACCACTGGCTTTGGCAACTGCACCGTAACCATTGTTATTTTCAGGTAACTTTTGTTTAATGATATCAGCTTCAATCGTCACGCCCAAATGATTCGCCTGTCCGGTGAGGTCAGCCGCAAGGTGGTAATCTTTGTCTTGTTTAAAGGCGTTATTCCGCAGATAGCACCAGAGAATTGTCACCAAACCCAATTCATGAGCGCGTTTAAAAGCTTTACTGATTTCTTGGATTTGTCTGGTAGAATGCTCCGAACCAAAGTAAATTGTTGCACCTACCGCCGCCGCCCCTAGATTCCAAGCTTGTTCCACATCAGCAAACAATACCTGGTCAAATTGATTGGGAAAAGTCAGCAATTCGTTGTGATTTATTTTGGCAATAAAAGGGATTTTGTGGGCATATTTGCGCGAAACTATACCTAATGTCCCCAAAGTGGTAGCAACAGCATTGCAACCTGCGGCGATCGCTAGTTTAACAATATTTTCTGGATCGAAGTAAATCGGATTGGGCGCAAAAGACGCACCTGCCGAGTGTTCAATCCCTTGGTCTACTGGTAAAATCGAGAGATAACCTGTGTTTGCCAGACGACCAGTAGAATAAAGTAACTGGAGATTACGCAATACTTGAGGATTGCGATCGCTATTGAGCCAGATTCGATCTACAAAGTCTGGCCCCGGCAAATGTAGTAAATCCTGAGAAACCTTTGCTTTGTAACTAAGCAGGTCTTCAGCCTCTTTACCCAGCAATGACTCGATAGAATTAGCCTGTATGAGCGTTGTAGTCATAGTGTTTTCCTCAAAAATTGAGCAAATGACCTTGCCTTTAAGATAGCATTTTTAATACTGGTAACTTGTTTAAGCTTCCATTAACGAGATATATATTCCTTTTGATATAAAAGTCTTAAATTATTCTTTAAAAATCGATAAAATCAATATTTGACAACAATCAAGTCGTTAAGAGTGTTCCAAAAAATAAATGATCCAAAACCCGTCGTTGCGAGCGTTCGCGAAGCGTCTCTACGAAACGCTTCGCGAACGCTCGCAATGACAATTGGGCATTTTTTTACTTGGAGTACTCTAAGAGGATGAATGAACAAGTCCTTTTCTTAGTAGCAAAACGTTTTAGATCCCCCTAAATCCCCCGATAAATTGGGGGACTTTGATTCCAGTTCCCCCCTTTTTAAGGGGGGTTAGGGGGGATCAACAAGTGCCTAAAATCACAGCTAAATACTTTTCAAACAACCTCTAAGTAATATCGGTAGACCCTTATTGTGCTAACAATCGTTAAAAGAACAAATACAATTCTATGAGTAAGTTTCAAATTGATATCGACTTCAGCAATATAGATTTAGCTTCCCTTGAGACAGAAGAAGATTTTCAAAGAGAAGCAAAAACATTACTCCCAAAGGTACTAGTCAAACTAGGTGAAAGTGTAGGTGATAAGACTTGGGAAGAATTACAGCAAAAGCTGCAAGCATCTGGAGGTAAACTCAAATCTTCCCCAAGCGAGAAACGTAAGTTTATACAAGAAACAGGAAGAACTTATCAACGAAATGCTAGTAACAGAGAAAAACAAGAACTAGAAGAATATATAGTAGACCAATTACGCCAGCAAAAACACTAAAGCTCCACCTAAGTCTGAGAGGATGTTTTAAAAGTCCTCTGGTTAGTAGCAAAAAGTTTTAGATTCCCCTAAATCCCCCGATAAATTGGGGGACTTTGATTCCGGTTCCCCCCTTTTTAAGGGGGTTAGGGGGGATCAACAAGTGCCTAAAATTACAGCCAATCACTTTTAAAACATCCTCTGAGGTAGGTGTATTCTAACTGCTATTTTTAGCAATAATTTTGGTAGGGTGCGTTAGCCTTTGGCGTAACGCACCACTTTACTAACTTGCAGTATTCAAAATAAGTAGTTAAACAAAATTAATTACACAATGTCATTGCGAATGGAGCGTAAAGCCTTCGGCATAGCTTCGCTTAACGCGGTAGCGTCTCGTAGAGATAGCGAAATGAAGCATAAGTCCTTCGGACACGCTTCGCGAACGCGGGGGCTAGGGCGTGTTTTCAAAGTCTTAGATCCCCCCAACCCCCTTAAAAAGGGGGGCAAAGAGTCTCTTAAAGTCCCCCTTTTTAAGGGGGATTTAGGGGGATCTAAAAAGTTAAGAGGCTAAACGAGCAGTTTGAAAACACGCCCTAGGATTGCTTCTCTTCGAGACGCTGTTCGCCTTCGCTTCGCTCGCAATGACTGTAATTAATTCTGCATGGTTACTTGGTTGTAGTTCTTACATTTTTGAACTCCGTTAACGAGTCTTTGATACTCGTGAACGAGTCTTTGAACTCCGTTAACGAGCCTTTTATACTCGTGAATGAGCCTTTGAACTCCGTTAACGAGTCTTTGATACTCGTGAATGAGCCTTTGAACTCCGTTAACGAGTCTTTGATACTCGTGAACGAGTCTTTGAACTCCGTTCACGAGCCTTTTATACTCGTGAACGAGTCTTTGAACTCCGTTAACGAGTCTTTTATACTCGTGAACGAGTCTTTGAACTCCGTTAACGAGTTTTTTATAAGTAGTCGGACAAAAATAATTACAGTCATTGCGAGCGGAGCGAAGCAATCCTAGCCCTTGCGATTGCTTCGCTTCGCTCGCAATGACATAATTTACTGGACATGATTCAAACAAACGAGCGACGAATCAACTCCACTTGGAAGCCATAGCCGTCGGCAACTTCCTCAATTAACTCGCGTTGCAACAGCAAGCTGAAAGTAATATCAGCATCGGCGAACTCTTGTAATAACCTTTGACGGCTAACTATAGCTCCTTCCCCTTGAGCGGCGATAAAACGTAGAATAGCTTGTCCAGTTGCGTTTACTTGGTTATTTTGAATATCAGCAAAGAAAAAACTACCACTTTGCAAAGCTTCTGGTATCGCGGCTTCCACATCCGCTAAAGTTGCCAATCGCCGGATAGAAGGGTCTTGCTCATTCTTAAGAACAATAATTTCCGCACAGAGTAGTTGTACTAAAAATGGGTGACAACGGGTGAGTTGTAGAACTCGCTCAACAGCGTTGGGTTCGTAGCGCAGGGTAAAATCTTTGACGGGACGTTCAATTAATTGTCGTGCTTCCGCTTCTTTGAGGTAGGAGATATGCACTACTTGGACATTAATTAGATAACTAGCCCAGCGCTGATATTCTTCGATAGTATGAGAGCCAGCCAGTAAAATCTTAAAACGGGGGCGATGTTGGATGAGGTGACGCAGCATTCCCAAAACATCCTGTTCATCAAAGCGACCTTTGGCTATGGCGTTGTCTAGCACCTCGAATTCATCTAGGGCTAGTAAGACAGTATTTTCTTCTAAAGCCTGTTCTACTTTATCTAGCCATTCATAAAAATAAGTGAAGGGGTCAGATTTTAACACTTCGCGGGCTAGGGACGGTAGAGTTACACCTTGCTTTTTCGCTGACTTCTCCATCTCTCTAGCCAGGTTGTAGACAAAACCCGCATGGTCACTAGCTGATGAAGGTGCGCCTTGCAAGTCTATAAACATCGGGATGATGGAATTGGGGAGTAACTTGCCGATGTTGTTGAGGAGGGAAGTTTTACCCATGCGTCGCTGACCGTATAGTAGCAGAGGTGGACGACGGTAGTCTAAAAGTAGTTGCTCGATCATGCGTAAGCCAATGTCATTACGCCCAGTGAAAATTTCTTGCTCTAGTGTGAGGGGTACGCCGATGATGTAAGGTGAGTCAATTTCTTGACGGAGTTCAGTAATTTTAGCCAGTTCTTTTATATAGTTGGTGACTATCTCACGCCAACTTTTGATAATAGGGTAGAAACGGACTGTGTATTTGTCGCTGCTGCGAGCAAAGTTCTGCAAGTGTAGATTTAATTTATCTGCAACATCTCTGAGGGGTAAGCGCTGGTTATAAGCACTTGCTTGATTGAGGGCAGCATCTACATCCTCACTGATGCGGCTAAAGATTCGTAGCAAAGGGCTAACTTCATTCTCTAGTTCGCCAATTACCAAGCTGCGATGAGCTTCACGAATAGCTTCAACATCTGCACAGCGTTGTAAACTGCGTGCATCTAGTTCAATTTGTACAGCTTGAGCCGCCCAGCGTTGGGGGCTGGTACTGAGATATTCTAAGGCAGCTTTGCCTTCAACTGGGTTATTTTCGATGACAAATAGGAGATGCTTATCCAAGCTGGGCAGATATAAACGCTGCCACTCATCCCAGAAGGCAGAGTGAAAGCGCAATAAACAAGAGCTTCTAACATTACGCCCTTTATCTAATCTATAGAGGAGATAATTCCAGAGAATGAGAAATGGAAAGGATAAAACAGGTCGCCATGAATTAATAGTTATTCCCACGCCTACCGCCACGCCTACCGCCACGCCTACCGCCACGCCTACCGCCACGCCGAACGCCACGCCGAACGCCACGCCGAACGCCACGCCTACCGCCACGCCGAACGCCACGCCTCCCGCCACGCCTCCCGCCACGCCTAGCGCCACGCCTACCGCCACGCCTCCCGCCACGCCGAACGCCACGCCTAGCGCCACGCCTACCGCCACGCCTACCGCCACGCCGAACGCCACGCCGAACGCCACACCGAACGCCACGCCGAACGCCACGCCTACCGCCACGCCTACCGCCACGCCGTACTTTACACGAATAAGTATAGTTGTGATTGGTTCACCCAATGCCCACAGTATTAAGCCCAGCAGTAAGTTAGCCAGGATAGGCAAGATGAAGTATCCCTGGATGAAAAACCGCCACAGAGCAAGGTTTCGCCATCGCCCTTGTCTCAACAAGATAATCAGCGAGGAGTCGGTGTCTAAAATACGGTCAATACGCTTGAGGTGGTTACGCCAAGCTGAGGGGCGAAAAACAAGCCAGAAAAGTAGTTGCAGACTACCGAGGATTAAGTTTGGGTGCTGCTGGGGTGCATCGGTGTAGGCGTTGGGGGGTAGTTGTGGTGAGGTCAACGTTTTTGCACTCCTTATTTAATACTCTGTGTCATTGCGATTGCTTCGTCGTTCCTCCTCGCAATGACATATTCTGTCATTGCGAATGCAGCGTTAGCGGAATGAAGCAATCGCAAAGGCTAGGATTGCTGTGCTTTACTTTGGTGCGATCGCAATTAAATCGCAAAGGCGAGGATTACTGTGCTTTACCTTGGTGCGATCGCAATAACAAACTGTTTGTTAATATGTCATTGCGAATGCAGCGTTAGCGGAATGAAGCAATCGCAAAGGCGAGGATTACTGTGCTTTACCTTGGTGCGATCGCAATTTACACCAGCAAAATTTATAATGCATCGTATAAATCTCTCCATTCTTGATTGATACTATTCACTAAATCAATTTTCTTTTGTCTGGAACCTGCCTTAATCTGTTTTTCTCTACTAATGGCTGTATAGGCATCTTCAAATATTTCATAATAGACTAATTTGGTGATGTTGTATTTTTTAGTAAATCCTTCTATTATTTTTTCTTTGTGTTCATAAACTCTCCTTTGTAAATCGTTGGTTACTCCTGTATATAGCACAGTGTTATACTTATTCGTCATGATATATAAATAATATTGCTTGTTCATTTCTAATCCTTATTTGGGATAGAAAGTCAGTCATAACAAATTTTTATTATATTTGTAACCGCAAAATTATATGTAATATCATGTCCTCAAACATTTGTCATTGCGTATTCCTTTGGAGAAGATGTAGGTTACAAAGTTAAGCAATCCTAAAACCTTGCGATTGCTTCGTCGTTCCTCCTCGCAATGACAATTTAAATTTATCATTGCAAGACTTCCCAATCTTCCAAAGGCACGGCAGGTTCAAAAGGATCGTCATAATGGTATGGTTGTTTGCCACGCAAAGGATACAAATTCGCTTCTTGGGGATGAGTGTGACTTTCTAGAATGATAATTTCAACTGCTTCCCCAGCTTGAAACGGTAAATCCTCAATAATCAAGGTTCCGTTTTTAGTTAACTTTGTTTCAATTCGGTGTGCTTTCATAGTTACTCTGCTAGTTCTGAATCTAAGAGGATGTCTCAGAAGGATCAAATATTTGTTGATCCCCCTAAGCAAGCCTTAAAAAGGGGGAATAAGAGTCTTAAAGTCCCCCTTTTTAAGGGGGATTTAGGGGGATCTCCAAGGGTTAGGTGTATACAAGAAAAGTTTTCAGACATCCTCTAATAAATCAGTAAACGGTTTCATTTGTCTTAATCCCTCCTCACGCCAATTATCATCATTCTCCCCTTCTTCTAAGTTAAATAATCTTTCTCTACACAGAATTTGTAACAACAGTGGCCAGCAGCAACTTTGTGTCAAAATCCACTCTACATCTTCGTCAGTGAAAGCAATGAGCGAACTTGCTATCAATTCTCGCGCTTCTATCTCAGTCAATACTCCCAGATATGCGGTGTAGGCGAAAATATTGAAAAAGGGTGAACTGTGTCCTGTGTTTCGCGCCATTTCAATCGGTGATTCAGGGGTAGCTAAGATAAACGCGAGATTCCCGCCTGTGTGGTTACTCGCCAAAGACCGCAAACTCTCCCAAAAGCCATCATCTAATTCTGGACAGCGTTGCAAGCCAACGCCAATCTCATCCAATAAGATGATTGTGGGAGAATGCAAATTATCGCTGACTACATTCATAAAACGATCTAAATCGCAAGGTGTAGGCACTTGCATCTTCAGGGATTCTAGGATGTACTTTAGCAAACCTTCTTGGCTTTGCATTCGTGCGTCTTGCAAGTCTACAAAAATCCAACGGTAATTTTCTTGCGGTAGCCAGTCAGATTTTTGGTCAGGACGCAGATGTTCTGCCGGGGCGGTGCTAATATTTTTGAGATAGTGTAGCAGGGATGTTTTGCCACTACGCTTTTTGCCAATAATGGCGGCGTTTTGTAAGGGATGACGTTTGAGTAAGTTGAAGAGACGTTTTAATTCTTTCTCTCGTCCAAAAAAGTAACGCGGCTGGGTGATGGGTGCGCCAGTGATGAAGGGCGATGCTTCCCCGTTAGTTTGCTGCGATTTGAGTGGAGAAGCTTGAACTTTGTTTTCAGGTATTTTGGTTGGTGAAGCTAATTTTAGTTTTTTTTCTACTTGATCAAGTTCAGCTTCTAGTGTTTTTAATCTAGCATTTTCTTCTTTAAACTGCTGTTCTAATTGAAATTTATTTGTTGTCCCAGCCTCAATCGATAAATCGTGTCTTATTTTGTGGACTTTTGCATGCTGGATATCCCACATTTCTTGAAGTCCGTTTTGCTTCTTCTCTAATCTAAATTGTTGTTCTACACTCAAGGTTTGAGGTTGCGATTTTTCTGGTTCTTTGTATGCAATTTCTTGCCAGTCTAACCCCAAATTCTCGCTAATTTCTCGAAAATTCAGATAGTCAACAGGTTTACCAGTGGAAAAATTTTCGACTATGGATAAATAAAAATCCATGTGAGTAGCCAAAGACTCTTGGCTGTGATAGCCGTTGCGCCCAAGTGCTGACTTAACTTTATCAATATACTCTGGGGCTACTCGGAGCGATCGCATCATCATTCCTCATCGAGAAACTGCTGTGAGTATATCAGGTTTTTATACTAGCTAAACAGTAAAGCTATTTAGCGATCGCGTATTTCACTCTAGAAATTATACTCATCCTGAACTTATGTGAATGAACCTTAGAGCTTCATGGTTTTTTTTACGAACCGCAAAGGACGCAAAGAAAGAGAAGAAATATGTCTATAAATGAAGTGAAGTAAAGCGGTGCGTTAGAGGATGTTTGAAAAGTCCTTTTATTAGTAGCAAAACGTTTTAGATCCCCCTAAATCCCCCTTAAAAAGGGGGACTTTGATTCCGGTTCCCCCCTTTTTAAGGCTACGTGTACACACATCTCTGTAGAAACCCAAAATCGTTGGAGATCCCCCTAAATCCCCCTTAAAAAGGGGGACTTTGATTCCAGTTCCCCCCAATACATCGCTATGCATTATAAACATCTTTCTTAACAGAAACTTGGACAAAAGCCAGAGATTGTGTATTGTCTATACGAAGACCCGGAAGCATCGCAAAGTCAGCAAATGGAACAATGGATCACACAGGAACTAGAAAGAACCGAATTAGGTGACACCAGAAGAACCAAAGGATTAATCAAAATAGTGGAAAATTTAAGTGCCAAACCAGAAGCAAGTATTCCACAAGCGAGCGGGACATGGGACGAAACAAAAGCCACTTATGACTTCTGGGATTCACCATAGGTCAAACCATCGATGATTAGACTTGGACATATTGATGCGACAGTAGAGCGAATCAGCAAGCAAAGAGTAGTCTTGGCAATACAAGACACCACAGAACTGAACTACACTTCTCACAAAGCCCTAGCAGCAACAGGATATCTCGATAGTAAATATGCCCAAGGATTAAAAGTCCACACTTGATTACATGATATCGTTGAAGGTTGGCAACTTTGTCAATCTCTCCATCATTAATTATTGCCTCATCTTTAGTCAATTTGTTGAATTTTCGTTTTTGACACCGAGGTGGTCATCAGATAATTATGACTTTTTGAAGTTTTTTTGATTTTCATCTCCATTGTTCAGAATAATTGCTGATTTTTTGTCTTTCTCATCCAGTACATAACTTCTGACTTCTGTCAATTTTTCTGTTAAGAAAGATGTTTATAATGCATAGCTTTTTAAGGGGGGTTAGGGGGGATCAACAAGTGCCTAAAATCATAGCTAAATACTTTTCAAACATCCTCTTATAGTACTCCAAGTAAAAAAATGCCCAATTGTCATTGCGAGCGAAGTAATCGCAGATATTGGGATTGCTTCGCTTCGCTCTCTACGAGACGCTACGCGAACGCAATGACGGGTTTTGGATCATTTATTTTTTGGAACACTCTTAGTAGTTAATAACGAATTTTTGGGCAAAGTTTGACAGGTTGTCTTTTGACGCAACGATTCTTTTAAAATTATCGTTTTTAAGTATCTGGTAGGAAATAGCATCAAAAATATTTTTTAATTTCCCTTTAATTGCCTTTCCCCAGTCAGCCTAGTCTACTTCACCTACTCTAAAAAACTCTATGTTCCACTTTACCCTAAAGAAGAATTTGGGATGGCTATTATTAATTTCGGTTTTGATTAGCACACCAGTTAATGCCCACACCGAAAAAGTATCAAAAGATGTGGGTGGGATGCTGCATATTGAACCCTATGACAATCCTCAAGCTGGCAAAACCGCTCATGCTTGGATTGTCCTTACCCATAAAGGCGGGCAACTAATTCCCTTGACACAATGTAACTGTCAGTTGGTTGTCTACCCCCAACCTCACACCAAAACTGATGTCCCATTGCTGAAGCCAAGTTTACATAATGTTTCAACTAAGAAATATAAAAGCATTCCCGGAGCCGACATCGTATTTCCCAAAGTAGGAGCTTATGATTTGGAGTTAAGCGGTTCTCCCAAATCTGGAGCTAGTTTCAAGCCCTTTGTGTTGTCTTACACTGTCACTGTCGGCTCATAGAAGTTGAAGTGTGTAGAATATCATGCTGTAGCAAGATTCCGCGAAATTTAGAAATTGAGCGTTGCTGAATCGAGGTATAAACTTGAATGTAGAGACGTAAAATTTTACGTCTCTACAAGGATTTTTCACCACAATGTCCAATTCCCAATGCCCATAATTTAAAATCCTGCCAAATGATGTGAAGATTTCAAACTCAGGGATGATGAGTAATTAGCAATTAAATTGACAAAATTACACTATAAAGAGTGATATTAAGCGAATAGATAGCGCTTGTAAAGGACTAACGGGCATGATTAAATCTTGGATGGTGATTGGGGGAGTGGCTTTCTTGGTTGCTTTAGCTGCTAACGTGATTACGCCTAGCGATCGCCAATGGTTCAAGCGCTTACAACGACCTAGATGGCTAACCTTTGAGAGTGCGATTCCAATTATCTGGACTGTAATATTTATTTGTGGTGCTTGGTCAGCTTATATTATCTGGGAAAAAGATCCAGGAAGCACCTCAACCTGGTTAATTATGGGTTTATATCTCCTGTTAGAAATTATTACCATCGCCTATACGCCTGTAATGTTCAGGCTTCGCAGTCTGAAAGTGGGGACAATTCTTGGAGCCACAGGTTTTATTATTAGTGCTTTATTGATACTTGCAATCTTAGGTATTTCTGGTTGGGCAGCATTGCTTTTAGTTCCTTATTTGCTCTGGAGTCCCATTGGTACTTATACCACTTGGCAGATGGTCAGTCTCAACCCTCAAGATGCCTAGTTTTAGATTTTAAGTCTTTAAACGGACATGATATAACGCATCTATGCGATCCGCCCATAACGCGCTGTAACAGGATTCGCTGGATTGGATTGATTATTCAGCCAAGCCCACATTTGATCGCCAATAGAAAAATGCCACCACTCTCTAGGATTGCGTTGAAAGCCAGCTTTTAACATTACATCTTGTAACAGTTGACGATGAAAATGATACTGTTGTGCTTCTGGGTGGTGATTATTGGCATAATAATCGGGATGCGATCGCTCTGACATTTCATCAATGGGCGAACCCATATTTACTATTTGCCCAGTATTATCTACTAGTGTCACATCCACTGCTGCACCTGTACTGTGAGGAGGAGGTGTTTTTCGATCCGAACTTGGTACAGCCCAAATTTCATAAACTGCTTCCCAAATCTCTTGGCGAAGATTAGGTGATAACTCCACCTCAGTCAGTTTCCTGTCCTGTAATGCTTGAGCGAAGCTGTAATCTACCATAAATTGCTGGACTGCGATCGGGCGATAGGCATCAAAGATTTGGATACGCCAGTCAGGATGCAGCAAATTAAGATAATTTTGCGCTTGGATCAAATTTTCAATAACGCTTTGACGAAGATAATAGGGAGAGTGTTCGCCATAAGTAGCACCTAATTTTTTATAAGGATGGGGAGATTCTACCGCAAATAAATTTAAAGGAATCTCAATTAACGGTTCACCACACTCAAAGATCGCGATTTGATGATAAGGTCTCATCTAGTCAGCCACACATAACTTACGGATTTCAACGCAAGCATAGCATTTTTAGGAATTACGGAAAACTTTAGCCAAAAAGAAAGATTTTCAGGTAGGGGCAATTCATGAATTACCCCTGAACGCGTGTAATTTTGTGTAAGTCCTAATAGGGCCACTTCCAGTCACGAATTTCTGGCATATCGTCGCCGTACTTCTCAATGTAGTGCTTGTGTTCTATTAGCTTATTTTGCATCTCCTGTTTGACATAAGCTGCCCTATATCCTAGCTTTGGTACGCGAGCAATTACGTCCATTACTAGATGAAAGCGATCGAGATCGTTAAGCACAACCATATCAAAGGGGGTGGTGGTAGTTCCTTCTTCCTTGTAGCCACGCACATGCAAATTATGATGATTGGTCTGGCGATAAGTCAAGCGATGAATCAGCCAAGGATAGCCGTGAAAGGCAAAGATAATCGGTTTATCTGTGGTAAAAATTGTGTCAAAGTCTTTTTCGCTCAAACCGTGGGGATGTTCACTTTTTGGTTGTAGTGTCATCAAATCAACTACGTTTACCACCCGCACCTTTAAGTCAGGGAAGTGCTGGCGCAGAATGTCTACAGCCGCTAAAGTTTCTAAGGTGGGAATATCCCCAGCACAACCCAGCACAACATCTGGTTCACCGCCTTGGTCGTTGCTTGCCCATTCCCAAATACCGATGCCTGTGGTGCAATGCTTGATAGCGGCATCCATATTTAGGTATTGCAATGCTGGTTGCTTTCCGGCAACAATGACGTTGACATAGTTACGGCTTCTCAAACAATGGTCAGTTACCGATAACAGGGTGTTGGCATCGGGGGGCAAATAGACGCGAACGATTTCTGCTTTCTTATTGATTACATGGTCAATAAAACCGGGGTCTTGGTGAGAAAAGCCGTTGTGGTCTTGTCGCCAAACGTGGGAGGTGAGTAAATAATTGAGGGAAGCTATTGGTCTACGCCAAGGAATATGTTTGGTGGTTTTTAACCATTTGGCGTGCTGATTGAACATCGAGTCAATAATGTGAATAAAAGCCTCATAACAGGAGAAGAAGCCGTGCCTTCCTGTGAGGAGGTAGCCTTCTAACCATCCTTGACAACAAGTTTCGCTGAGAATTTCCATCACCCGACCGTCGGGGGAAAGATGGTCATCTTCGGGGAGAGTTTGGGCTACCCAATCCCGGTTTGTGAATTCCAGTACAGCGCTTAAGCGATTTGATGCTGTTTCATCGGGGCCGACGATACGGAAATTGCGGGTTTCTTGGTTAAGTTGCATGATATCCCGGAGGAAAATGCCTGCAACTTGGGTAGCTTCAGCGATCGCTTTCCCAGGTTCAAAAACATCTACAGCATAGTCTCGAAAGTCCGGCATCTTCAGGTCGCAAAGCAAAATACCGCCGTTGGCGTGAGGATTGTCACCCATGCGTCGATGACCTTTGGGAGCCAGTTCTGCTAGTTCTGGAATCAGCTTACCGTTACTGTCAAAGAGTTCTTCTGGTTGATAACTCTTCATCCAATCTTCTAGAACTTTCAGGTGTTCAGGCTGTTTGGTGATATTGCTTAAGGGAACTTGGTGCGATCGCCAAGAACCTTCGGTTTTTTTGCCATCGACTTCTTTGGGCCCTGTCCAACCTTTGGGGGTTCTCAAGACAATCATCGGCCACTGGGGACGTTCGGTGAAACCGTGGACGCGGGCTTCTCTTTGGATGCTTTGAATTTCTGCTATTACTGTATCTAGAGTCGCCGCCATCTGCTGATGGACATCTGCGGGATCGTCACCTTCGACAAAGTATGGTTTGTAGCCGTAGCCTACCAATAAGCTTTTTAATTCCTCATGGTTGATCCGTGCCAATACAGTAGGATTAGCAATTTTATACCCATTCAAGTGCAGGATCGGCAATACAGCCCCATCATGAACGGGGTTAAGAAACTTGTTGGAATGCCAGCTAGCCGCTAAAGCACCTGTTTCAGCTTCGCCATCACCCACAACAGCAGCAACGATTAAATCAGGATTATCAAAAGCTGCGCCATAAGCGTGGACGAGGGCATAACCTAGTTCCCCGCCTTCGTGGATAGAACCAGGAGTTTCCGGTGCAACGTGGCTGGGAATACCGCCAGGGAAAGAGAACTGTTTGAAGAGTTTCTGGATTCCTTCAGCATCCTGGGAGATATTATGGTAATACTCAGTGTAAGTGCCTTCTAAGTAGGTGTTGGCTACCAGTCCAGGGCCACCATGACCAGGCCCAGCAATATAAATGGTGTTTAGGTCATATTTTTTGATGACTCGATTTAGATGAACATAGATAAAATTCAGCCCTGGTGTTGTTCCCCAGTGACCCAACAGCCTGGGTTTGACGTGTTCCAGCTTTAGCGGTTCTCTGAGTAGCGGATTATCGAGTAGATATATCTGTCCAACGGAAAGATAGTTAGCTGCACGCCAGTAAGCATTTATCTTATGTAATTCTTCGTCTGTTAAAGGCTTTGTTTGTGGAGTCGTTGCTAATGTCATTATCGACACTCCCTTACAAAAAGGATTTTGACGGGTTCATCACTAAGCAATTGTACTTGTTTTCCAGATGATGGCTATCTAACCCATGATAAATTTTTACAGTCTTTGCGATCGAATTTCTGAAAAGTAAAAGAAAGAATGCTGATTTTGTAGGATGTCTAGCAATTGTAAATGGATGGCTTATTTCCGCCGTGACGTACTATTTAGTTTGTCAATAAATAATTGATGGATAAATTCCCTGTAGAGATGGCGATTTATCGCGTCTCTCTAACCGTCAAAATAAATTTGACAGACTACTATTAGTCTGTCAAGTCAACAATGCTTACATAAACCAAGTTTTAGAATCTTTCTCTCTTTTTCTCTGTGTCGCGCCAGTTGCTTCAAGTCGGGGAACCCGCCCAACGCACTGGCAACTCTATTGCCTCTGCGGTTCGTTCTTTTACCCTTCAAAGTTAGCTTGACAAAGTACTAGAGATTTTGGGGAGTATTTAGTCATCGTCAGATGACTTTGTACTATTAGCAAGAAACCGAAGTTTCTTGCGGGACATCACTTTTACCTTTAAAGAATGTAGAGACGTTGCAATGCAACGTCTCTACAGGGGTTTCAGGTAACGCATAATTAATTTACGGAGATGTATTTTATACATCCTCCCGCTTTTGTCTGAGGCGGGATGATGTGGTTTGTAGCAAATGAAAATTTTCCTCTGGTGAGCTTTATATTTGCTCTAGTTATCGGCGATATTCGTCGCCGCAATCGCCGATAAGCTGGTACAAATCGCGTGATTGACGAGAGACTGCGCTGATGCGATCGCGATCGTCTGCATCTAAACTAAAACTAAATACTTTGGCGTTATCTTCTATATGTTCAGATACACCAAGCCTAGCACCAACTATCACACCGCCCACTGTTGGCTGATCTAAAATGTAACGCACTGCCACGTTGGAAATATTTACGCCATGCTTATTAGCAATTTCCTTTAAGATAGCCAGCAACTCTTGAAATAATTGCCAACCACCCCAAGCGTCGATCATATTTTTATATTTTTTCAAACTAGCAGTGGAGAGATCAAATCCTCGTGGTTCCGGTTTACCCAAATAGTTGTCTGATAACAAACCACCGCACAGTGTACCGTAAGTAAAAAGCTTTATGTCATGCTGTTGACAAAACTCCACCATATTAACTTCAGGACGGCGATCAACTAGGGAAAACTGCACTTGATTAGAAACGATTTTGATCCCCGCTTCGGTAATAATCTTCAGATGTTCCGTGTCAAAATTAGTTAAACCTAGATGCTTAATTTTACCCTCAGTCTGAAGTTCTGCCATATATTTGAGGGCATCCAGGTAATTTTTATCCTGATATTCCCACCAGTGGAATTGCATCAAATCTAACGATTGTACATTCATCCTTCTCAGGGAAATATCAATATTTTCCTCAACCAGTTTTTTTGTCATTTTGCCGGGACGAGGTACCCATTTTGTAAAGGCTTGCACCTGAGATAAAGCATCTTTACCGCGACTATCAATTAGTTGACAACGAAACTCACCAATAAAGTCTTCTGCGGGGCCATAATGGTCTGCTAAATCCCAAGTGGTAAAACCTGCATCTAAATATTTGAACATAGTCTCAATAGCGGCTTGGGGATTAATCCTTCCGTGTGCGCCGGAGACTTGCCACATACCATTTAAAATGCGGCAGATGTTTAAATCGGGAGTAAATTGAAGACGGCTAGCTGCGGGTAAGTTCATTTTTAATTTACGAGTGAAAAGCTAGTAATGAAGAGACTTAAGAATTACTAATAGATAAATCATAACTGATAATTCATAATTCCTAACTTCTAACTCCCAACTCCTGACTTTTTAACGCCAGTCTTTTGCAGCTTGTTCGAGAACATAAGCAGCAACATCTTGAATTTGTTGTTCGCTGAGGCGATCCTTGTAGGCTGACATATTACTTTTACCATTGGTAACTATAGATGTAACTGCCTCTATTGAATCCATACCATACTTTTTCAGCGCTTGCTTTTTGAGATTTTTACCTCGCCGAATTATGTTGCTGCCGTTAATATGACAACCAGCACAATGAACACTAAAGATTTGTTCGCCGTTAACTGTTTCTGTTGCACTAGCAGTTAAGGTAAAAGTACTTATGAATAAAAATGTTACTAATGCCAATGTGAGTATTGTTTTCAATTAACTTCTCCCGATTTAGATATCTTAGTTCTAGGCATAAGTATCAGATTACAGAGATTCAAAGTCAGTGGTAAATCCCGTAAAATTTGTACAGTCTTCTTGAAAAGCTTCTGCATCGCTAACATCCTCAATTTTATAGGACATGATGCGTGTCCCATCTGGCATCTTTTTAGAACCAATCAATTCACCTTGATATTTTTCTGCGATCGCTTTAAAAGCAGTACCATAAAGCTTCCAAGCATCACCCGAACAAGTAATATTTACTCGCCACATATTTTCTTCTCAATTACTACCACCAAACACTCATCATCTCACAAATGGGCAACATCTTACACATCACCTCTTTGGGTCTGTAATTTTCTATCTAAAGGAAGTGTCTACCTCTATCAGGCTACGCCATAATGTGGGTGTAGGAACATTTCTAGAAAATTTTATCCCAATTAGTTAAATCCCAAGAGTTGAAAATGCCTAACAATATCAAAGAAAAAATTCAAGCAGATTTGCAACAAGCTAAAGAAACCGGACAATTGAGAACCGATCGGATTCGAGAAATTGTCAAGTCGGCAGTTTCTCAAGTAGGTTCTGAGTTTAAACAAGGTTCTACTGAACTTCGTAGCCTTGTTAGAGATGCTGTTTCTGCGGTAATTGAAAACTTCCAAGAAAAAGGTAGCGAACTCAAAGATGAGGTGACAGCTTCCATTGAAGGTGCGCTGGAAGGAATTAATAGTAAAAGACAGGAAGCCATTACTAAAACTCAGACAGATATCAAGCGGCTACAGGCTCAACTGGATGGAGAAGAAGAACAATTCCAGCAAGAGGTTGATGTAATTTTGGCAGAGATTGAAGAGACAGGTAAGGAAAAATCTGCTAGTACCAAAACTGCAATTGATTCTGCTGTCAATGCCATTAAAGATAGTGAAGAAGTCGGATTGTTAAAGAAACGTTACGCGCAACTACAAGCACAGCTAGCCATTGTCCGAGCTAACTTGGCTGCACGCTATGGTGGGCGTAATCTAGAAGTTCAAGATTATCTAGACGAAGCTAAACACTGGTATGATAAAGCTCGTCCGCAAGCAGAATCTATTGCTGTACAGGTAGAAGAGAAGCGATCGCAACTAGAAGATAAACTAGGTGAAGCTGGTACATCTCTAGCGAAAAAAGAGCGCCAGATTAAGCAAACCTTGCGCGAATTACTGCTAACTGCGGCTGACTTGTTCAAAGATAAGGAACCTGCTGAAAAAGAACGGAAAACTATTCATAAATAGACTAATGGTCTGTCAAGTTTAAATTGATGGTTAAGAAAGTTTGTAGTCAGGACTTCAGTCCTTATTTTCTAAGCACTAAAGTGCTTACTACAACCCCTCAAAACTAGCTTGATAGACTACTATTACAACAAGGCAATAGACGCGATGAATCGCCGTCTCTACAATAATTAATATTTCGTAGAGGCGGCGATTCATAGTGCCTTTGCAATCTATAATTTTCATCGAAAAACATTAACCGAACCGTATTGATTTCCGCCGTGACGTACTAGACTGCGTTCTTCACAAAACCCTGATACATATTTTTTCTTAGGGTGCGTTATGCCAAAAGCTAACGCACCATTTTATTTAATATCCTATCCGCATAATTAATTTAGTTATGATTTCCCCGATCCCTTAGCGCTCAATACTGTTAGGTTAAGGTAAGAGACGCGATAAATCGCCGTCTTTACAATCATCAGTCCTTCGTCCTGATGGCTATTTATCGCGGATTTGGGATCTATTATTTTCATCAAATAACCTTAACCGAACCTGATTGCTTTGCGCGAGTCTCTCGCAATGTAAAAAGATTGAATGCTAATATTCAGTATCTACCGGAGAGCGCTATTCCGGGTTACGATGATGACTAACAACGCCTTAATTTAAATATCGATATTGAATTGTTGAAATTTTATGGACCATAGTCCACCAGATGGCAGTATCAACCTCCTCTGAGCTGGTGAGGAAGTCTCCCAGCGCGGGGGAGACTTAGGAGATATATTATGCTCACACAAGATATTCGGGATTTGCTGACTGAGACTACCGATTTAAACCAGTTAAAATGGGATTTAAATCGCTTACAACCAGTAGATGTGGGAGAATATATTACACAACTGCCTGAAAAACAACGAGCGATCGCATTCCGTTTACTCAACAAAGATCAGGCAATTGATGTATTTGAATATCTCCCAACAGAGGTTCAAGAAGAACTAATTAATTCTCTGCATGATGTCCAGGTAGTGCAGCTTGTAGAAGCGATGAGTCCCGACGAACGGGCAGAATTATTTGATGAACTACCTGCTGGGGTAATCAAACGGCTATTACAAGAACTGAGTCCAGAACAAAGGCAAGCAACAGCAACTATTCTCGGTTATCCAGAAGGTACCGCTGGGCGGGTGATGACTACCGAATATGTCAGGTTGCGCCAAGGATTGACTGTAGGCGAAGCCTTAAGCAAAATCCGCCGTCAAGATCAAGATAAAGAGTCGATTTACTACGCCTACGTCACAGATGACAATCGAACGCTGGTGAGAGTAGTTTCATTGCGCCAGTTGGTGTTTACCTTTCCCGAAGTTTTCATCAAGGATATTTCTAGCGATCGCGTCATCAAAGTTAAAACTGAAACTCCTCAAGAAGAAGTAGCGCGAATCATGCAGCGCTATGACTTAATCGCTATCCCCGTCGTCGATCGGGAAGACCGATTAGTTGGCATCGTTACCATTGATGATGTGATGGATATTTTGGAAGAGGAAGCCACAGAAGATATCCAAAAACTTGCGGGTGTGAGTGGTGATGAAGCTGCTTTATCCCCTCCCCTACTCACAATTTGCAACCGCTTGCCTTGGCTATTGGGCATTATGGCACTGTATATTGGTGCCGCCAGTGCGATCGCGCCTTTTCAATCTGTAATCTCCGCAGTACCAGTTTTAGCAGTGATCATGCCAATTTTTTCTAACACTGGTGGTACTGTTGGTATTCAATCATTAACGGTAACAATTCGTGGCTTGGGAGTAGGCGAGGTAACACCCAAAGATACCTTAAAAATTCTCCGCAAAGAACTTCTAGCAGGTCTAGGTACAGCCTTAGCTTTAGCCACAACGATGATCCTACTTTCCTTAATTTGGGCACAACCCCAAGAACGATGGGTGGCTTTAATTGCCGGAATGGTAATGGCAACTAATACAATTGTGGCTGTTACACTCGGCACTTTGCTACCAATGGCTTTGAAACGGTTAAAACTTGACCCAGCTTTGGTTAGTGGCCCGTTAGTGACTACAATGCTAGATACAATTGGGTTTTTAACGTTTCTTAGCCTAATTTCTCTAGCTTTAAACGTTTTCCATTTACCAGCGTGAAAGGGGATTGGGGCATTGGGCATTGATGGTGGATTAGATTATTTCTCCCTCATCTCCCTTGTCCCCCTCATCTCCCTCATCTCCCTTGTCCCCACTCCCAAATTCTATGCCTACTAACACCTGGAATCGTCATCATATTCTTTCCCTAGGTGACTTCACTACCACTGAATACGATACTGTTTTGCAAACTGCGGCCTCTTTTCAAGAGGTGCTATCGCGGCGGACGAAGAAAGTGCCAACCTTGCAGGGACAAGTGGTAGCAAATTTATTTTTTGAATCTTCTACCCGCACTCGCAGCAGTTTTGAACTCGCAGCGAAACGCTTAAGTGCAGATACACTCAATTTCGCCGCAGCCAGTTCTTCCATGACAAAGGGAGAGACAATTCTCGATACAGCGAAGACCTACTTGGCTATGGGAACTGATATTATGGTAGTCCGCCATCGAGAGGCAGGAGTACCAAATGCGATCGCGGCTGAAATGGATCGTCTCGGTGTCCGAGTTAGTGTCCTCAATGCTGGTGATGGTCAACACGAGCATCCTTCCCAAGCACTGCTAGATTTATTTACTATTTGTACTCTTATTGACCCAGCTAATCCCCGACTGGAACTATTAAAAGGGAAAAAGATTGCCATTGTTGGAGATATTCTCCATTCTCGTGTGGCGCGATCGAATATCTGGAGTTTAATTGCCAGTGGTGCCGAAGTGCATCTCGCAGCCCCTCCCACCCTCTTACCCAAATTATTTGCTGAGTATATCTCTGAAGAGTCAGAAGTCAGGAGTCAAGAGTTATTCCCTCACTCTCCCACTCCCCAACTATTTCTCCACTGGCAGCTAGAACCAGCTTTGCAAAATGCTGATTTTGTCATGACTTTACGTCTGCAAAAGGAACGAATGACCGCTTATTTACTACCAAGTTTGCGAGAATATCATCAGCTATTTGGCATTACACGTGCAAAGCTACAACTTTGTAAACCTAATGTCAAAGTTTTGCATCCAGGCCCAGTCAATCGTGGCGTAGAAATTAGCTCTGATTTGATGGATGACCCGGAATTTAGTCTCATTCAATCACAAGTTACCAGTGGTGTCGCCGTTCGGATGGCACTGTTGTATTTGATAGGAAGCAGTAAGGTTTAACATTCAAAACAGAAATTATACCGGAATTTCAATGATTAATTCTGTACCTTCACCTAAAACCGAGTTACAACTCAATTTACCGCCGTGAGTTGATTCGACAATTTGCCGAGCGATCGCTAACCCTAATCCCGTACCTTTACCAACAGCTTTTGTCGTAAATAAATGGTCAAATATTTTTGATTTTACTGATTCATTCATCCCCTTTCCATTATCAGCAATAGCAATTTTAACTAGATTATCTTCGAGTGAGGTTGTAATTGTAATGCAGTTAGGATTGGTTTTAATTTCCTGAAAACTTCGTCCATGATTAGATTCATCTAAGGCATCAATAGCGTTTGCGATCAGATTCATAAATACCTGATTTAATTGACCGGGAAAGCATTCAATTTGAGGTAAGTTACCGTAGTTGGTGACAACTTCAATGGCGGGACGTTGTTCATTTGCCTTGAGACGATGTTTCAAAATTAAAATTGTGCTATCAATGCCTTCATGAATATTAAATGGCACTTTGTAATCTTGATCGGCACGAGAGAAAGTACGTAAACTGGTGCTGATGTTTTTCAGCCTGTCGCACGCCATAGACATAGAATCAATCATCTTGGGCAAGTCTGATAAGCTATAATCCAAGTCGATTTCTTCGGCGTGTTCAATAATTTCCTCGGCTGGATTTGGTAGATTTTCTTGATAGAGTTTCAAATGTCCAACAATATCAGCCAGGGTGGGTTTAACTTGTTTAAGACTGGCAGCAATAAAACCGAGAGGATTATTCATTTCGTGAGCTACCCCTGCGACTAAATTACCCAAAGCTGACATTTTTTCACTTTGAACAATTTGTAATTGGGCATTTTGCAGTTCTTGCTCTGCCCGTTTGCGATCGCGTAGCGCAGCTTGCTGTTCGCTAATATCCAACAATAATCCATCCCAAACCAGAGAACCATCAGCAAGTTGTTCGATTCGAGCTTCGCCGTGAATCCACTTAACGATTCCAGATTGTGTAATAATTCGCCCTGACCACTTAAAAGGAGTTAAGGTTTGCATCGAGTCGGTAATAGACTGCTGGTAACTTGCAGTATCATCTGGATGTATGGCTTCTATCAGCAACTGCCAATTGGACATGGCTTGATCTGGCGTAATTTCATATAGGTCGTAACATTCTGCACTGATGTACGCTAGGGAAATTGCACCATCAGCAGATATGCAGTATTGATAAACAACGCCAGGAACATTATCGACAAGTTTCTCAAAGCGAGAGTTACTTACACTCAATTCGGCGAATGACTGCTCTAGCTGTTGGGCATATTGCTGCGATCGCTCGTAAAGTTGGGCATTTTCCAAAGAAATTGCGGCTTGGGCGCAGAGTAAATTGAGTAGTTCCACGCGATCGCTCGTGAACGCCCCCGTTGCTAAATTATTTTCGAGATATAAAATACCCAGGAACTTACCTTGATGCAAAATCGGGCTACACAAGATACTCTTCGGTTGCTGACGCATGATATAGGGGTCATTGACTAAGGTCGGATCAGCCGTTGCATCAAGCAGTACAGCAGTCTGTCTGTGGTTTTTCACTTTGTAAATCAGTTTCAGGGGAATATCCTGACTCGACTCAATGGGAAGGCGCTGCAACACGACTGGCTCCGAACCCTCAATAATTGACCCTTTAATTAGTAGGCGTTCACCTTTAGGGTCGCGTAGCGAATCGTCTTGCACGAGCATTAACACACATTTATCAGCCCCCGCATTTTCGATGAGGATTCTAAGTAACGCCGAGAGAAGTTTTTCCAGTTCGATTTCGCCGGAGATACTTTGAGAAGCCTTGAGAATAGCTTTTAAATCGAGGGAATCAGAGACGCTGGAGGAAGAACTAGTGGAGGTGACTGTACCTGTAGCGAAGACGGTTTCGTTAACCGAGAAGGCAGTACGATTTTGTTGGAGTATAGAAGTCAGCAGTTGCGGATAGCGTCTTTCTAATTCAGCAACCTTGGCTTTCGCACCCCACCGAGCATAGCTATAGTAGGCTTCAATCATGTAGTCCCCAGCTATGCGCTGTCTGCCCCAGTCGAGGTAGAATTTAGCGGCGAGTTCGTTGGCTAAGGCTTCTTCTTGGATATATTCGTTGGCTTTAGCTCCAGATATCGCCAAATCGTAAAACTCAATGGCTTCGGCTTTTTGTCCTAAGACTCGACATTTTTCTGCTTCTACTAAATCAACCTTATGCTGGTAATTCATTGGAGCATGGTGCGCCCAATGCTGTAACTGGGTTTGGTTTTGTGCCACCCGCTCTAATGCTTTTGACACCTCGCTTGACGGTTGACTCAACAGTGCTATGGCAATCAAAGAATCATAGAAATAAAATGCAGCTTCGGTGACTGTTCCCGGAGCAGCCATTAAATACTTTCTGGACTCAATTGCATGGTTGTTAGCTTGTTCAACTTCCCCAAATAAAAAGCAAAGGGTCAGCTTATACAAATAGAAGTGATACAACCCAAATAGGTCATTTGCAGATCGCAGCAGGAGCAGAAATTCCGTCTCTTGGAGGGCTGACCCAGACAAAATGGTGGGCTGCTCCACAAAACCCAGTAAATTTAAAATAGATTGCCAATAGATCCGGCAGTGATTGGCTGTTGTCAATTGGTTAAGTTGCGCTAAACCATTGTAGTAAGTGCCTGTATCCTGCTCTAAGGTGGCAAGAGGCTGACCGCACCAAAAAGCATTTAGACAGAAACACTGTCCACTATATCCGGCGAATTGCAGGTTTCCGACTTCTAGGGCAGTCGCGTAGCCCTCACTCAAAAGTGGTAACGTTTCTTTGATGTGAGATTTGCGGTGTCGGATAAATGTTCCCAGCATCATTACTACTTCAGGTTTAGTCGCTTTCGCATCGAGTTTTAAGACGACATTGAAAGCCAACTCACTAAACTGTACTGCTAAATCTACATCTTGCCAGAGATTACAGACAATAATGCTATGGCAAACATAGTTATAAGCTGAAGCAGATATGTTTCCGTGCTGCAAGGATAATTTGACTGACAAGGAATTTAGTAATGCGTACAATGGAGAGCCAGATCCAAAAGCTGCTGGCATGATGCTACTGGCAATTTGGATAATAGCAATTGTGTTCGCATCTGTCAGTACAGGTAGGTGAACAAAATCTGCAATTTTCCTGTCTCCAATCAGTTCTCTAATCTCTTGAATTGACTGTTGAATATCTGATGGTGTTGGTGTTTCTGGAATTTTTACGCCCAACTGTTGCAGGATCTGAATGCCGATCGCAATAGATTCGGTAAGTTGATTCTGGGAGGTCTTTGCTTGAATTCTAATGCGGTAAACATTGAGCTTTTCTAGTAAAGAGTGTGCCTGCTCAATGACAATATCAATCCACTGTTCCATTACCTCAAAGTCACCGCACAGCATTGCTAATTCAGCCGCATTGTTATGGAATAATAGAGTCATTTCATACTGCTGTTGCCAAGCTTTTTCTCCCAACAGTGACAATCCCACTGCAACATACTCACGAGCTGCTTGATAGGCGGTAGCGGCTCTGGCTTTGCGACAGGCAATCAGATTAAGTTGTGCTAGTTCATCTCGTTCTCTTTGTTGGGTAATTAAAGAAGTTCCTTGATTTAATTGATTTACCACTTCAAAAATGCGGTCTTCTGTTGCTGCTGAGGAAATCTGTTGCAGGAGCAGTTGTCCTATTTGGTAATGAGTCCTCTGTTTTTGGTCATCGGGAATCAGAGAATAAGCAGCTTGTTGGATGCGATCGTGTAAAAATTTATAACTTGCTAATTGCTCATTGCTAATAGCTATTTGTTGATTTATATTAGAGCTATTAGCAGTTTCATCTTGATAAAATTTATAAACATCACTAATCGGTAAAATTAACCCTTCTTGTAATGCTTTCCACAAAGCAGAAGCCGTCTCAATTGTCGATTTTTGCGAAACAATTGCCAAAGTTGCTAAATCAAACTGATTCCCAATACAAGCAGCTAATTGCAAGACATTTTGAGTTGATTGTGGCAGTTTTCGCAATTGAAATGCCATAAAAGCCACAACGTCATCTGTAACTGCTTGAGTTATCACTTGTACAATGTCACATTGCCAACACCCTGATTGAAAATTAAATTCAATTAGCCTATCTTGATGCAATGCTTTGAGAAACTGGGTTGCGAAAAACGGATTTCCTTGAGTTTTTTGATAAACTAATTGAGAAAGAGGCGATGCCAAAGTTTCTGTACATTTCAGGGTGTCAGCAACTAACTGATTTACTTGCACTTGACTCAGTGGTGCTAAAGTAATCGTGTTAATTGTGGCTTGTGCTTTTTGAATTTCACTCAAAGTCAACATCAATGGATGTGCTGGGTTGACTTCGTTATCACGGTACGCACCAATTAACAAAAGATGCTTTGTATCAGCCATCAATAGCTGCATTAACTTCAGCGATGCTGAATCTGCCCATTGCAAATCATCTAAGAACATCACTAATGGATGTTCCAAGCTGGTAAAAACTTGGGTAAATTTTTGGAACAATAAATTAAATCTATTTTGTGCCGCCGTTCCTGATAATTCTATGGCGGGTGGTTGTTCACCAATAATTCTTGATAATTCGGGGATAACTTCAATAATTACCTGTCCATTGTCTCCAACAGCCTCTAATATTTGGTTACTCCATTGTTGGATTTGGGCATCACTTTCGCTTAACAGTTGTCCCATTAAATCCCGGAATGCTTGCACAAATGCCGAAAAGGGAATATTCCGTTGAAATTGGTCATATTTCCCTTTGATAAAATAACCACGTTGGCGCACAATTGGTTTATGAACTTCATTGACAACTGCTGTTTTACCAATTCCTGAAAAACCAGCTACCAGCATCATTTCTGTTGCACCCAGGCTGACTCGCTCAAATGCATCAAGTAATGTTTGAACTTCGGTTTCTCGTCCATAAAGTTTGTCGGGGATGATGAAGCGATCGCACACATCCCTACTGGCAATTTCAAAACTCTCAATCCTACCAGAAAGTTGTAGTTGAGACAAACAATTTTCTAAATCAAATTTCAGTCCCAAAGCACTTTGATATCTGGATTCGGCATTTTTTGCCATCAATTTCATGAGGATATCACAAATCACTTGGGGAATCTCTTCTCTATTCCCTAAAAGTGGTGGAAGTTTGGCAATATGACAATGTACCAACTCCATCGGATCGTCTGATTGAAATGGTAAAACTCCAGTTAGTAACTCGTAGAATGTCACACCCAAAGAATAGAAATCTGTGCGGTAGTCAATCCCCCGATTCATTCTTCCTGTTTGTTCTGGGGAAATATAAGCTAGTGTACCTTCTAATACATTGGGATTGATTAGCGTTTGGGTTTCCCGTGGTAGCAAAGATGCAATACTAAAGTCGATTAATTTAACTTGTTTGGTTTCGGGATTAATGAGAATATTGGCGGGTTTGATGTCTTTGTGTATGATACGCTCCCGGTAGAGTATATCTAAGGTATTGCACAGTGCGATCGCAATCCGCAAAAACTCTTCTAGAGTCGCCATATATCGCGTCTCTGGTGAGGTGAAATAATTTTTAAGAGAAATCCCCTCAAAATCTTCCATCACCACCGCATAACTATTCTGATAGGGTTCCAGACTATAAGTTTGAACTATCAGAGGTGAGTTAAGATTTTTCGCTATGGTGTACTGATTGCGAAACTGTAACAATTCGCTGAAATTGGGATAAGGATTTTTCAGCAATTTAATCACTACTGGTAATGAATCAGTTTCTCGATATCCTCGATAAACTAGGGTTCTGGAACCAGAGTAGAGTTCTTCACTAATGCGATATCCGGGAATACTGACTAAAGTGCTAACCATGCTGCTAAATCCTGAATATTTCCAGATTATTAGTATTCCCAAAAAACAAAAAAGATCCCCGACTTCTTCAAGAAGTCGGGGATCTGAGGACTAAATTATACCGGAATTTCAATGATGAATTCTGTACCCTCACCTAAAACCGAGTTACAACTCAATTTACCACCGTGAGTTGATTCGACAATTTGCCGAGCGATCGCTAATCCTAATCCCGTTCCTTTACCAACAGCTTTTGTCGTAAATAAATGGTCAAATATTTTTGATTTGACTGATTCATTCATCCCCTTTCCATTATCAGCAATAGCAATTTTAACTAGATTATTTTCGATTGATGTTGTAATCGTAATGCAGTTAGGATTGGTTTTAATTTCCTGAAAACTGCGTCCATGATTAGATTCATCTAAGGCATCAATAGCGTTTGCGATCAGATTCATAAATACCTGATTTAATTGACCGGGAAAGCATTCAATTTGAGGTAAGTTACCGTAGTTGGTGACAACTTCAATGGCGGGACGTTGTTCATTTGCCTTGAGACGATGTTTCAAAATTAAAATTGTGCTATCAATGCCTTCATGAATGTTAAATGGCACTTTGTAATCTTGATCGGCACGAGAGAAAGTACGTAAACTGGTGCTGATGTTTTTCAGCCTGTCGCACGCCATAGACATAGAATCAATCATCTTGGGCAAGTCTGATAGGCTATAATCCAAGTCGATTTCTTCGGCGTGTTCAATAATTTCCTCGGCTGGATTTGGTAGATTTTCTTGATAGAGTTTCAAATGTCCAACAATATCAGCCAGGGTGGGTTTAGCTTGTTTAAGACTGGCAGCAATAAAACCGAGGGGATTATTCATTTCGTGAGCTACCCCTGCGACTAAATTACCCAAAGCTGACATTTTTTCACTTTGAACAATTTGTAATTGTGCCTGTTGTAAATCTTGCGATTTTTGCTGCAATTCGGCAAACGATCGCTCTAGCTGTTGGGAATATTCTAGCGATCGCTCGTAAAGTTGGGCATTTTCCAAAGAAATTGCAGCTTGGGCGCAGAGTAAATTGAGTAGTTCGACGCGATCGCTTGTGAACGCTCCCGTTGTTAAATTATTTTCTAGATATAAAATACCCATGAACTTACCTTGATGCAAAATCGGGCTACACAAGATACTCTTGGGCTGCTGACGAATAATATACGGGTCATTGGCTAAGGTGGGATCAGCGATCGCATCCAGCAACACAACACTCTCCCTGTTGTGCAAGACTTTGTAAATCAGCTTCAGGGGAATGTCCTGGCTGTCCTCAATAGGAAGGTGCTGTAACACAACTGGCTCCGAACCCTCAATAATTGACCCTTTGATCAATAGACGATCGTCTCGCAACAACATGAACACACATTTATTAGCCCCTGCATTTTCGATGACGATGGAAAGCAAAGATGAAAGCAGTTTTTCCAGTTCGATTTCGCCGGAGATAGTTTGGGAAGCTTTGAGAATAGTTTTTAAATCTAGGGTATCCGAAACACTGCTACTGCTAGAAGTCACAGACAAGGTGGATGTGACACTCCCCAAGGCAAATATAGTTTCGCTAGTTGATAGAAGAGAGACTAGAGAACGGGTTTGCTCTAGGATGGGAGCAAGAACTTTGGAATAGCGTCTTTCCAAGTCGGCAATCTTGGCTTTAGCGCCCCAACGAGCATAACAATAATAGGCGTTCGTCATGTATTCTTGGGCAATGCGCTCTTTGCCCCAATCGAGGTAGAACTTTGCCGCGAGTTCGTTAGCAACTGCTTCTTCTTGAATATATTCGTTGGCTTTGGCTCCAGATATAGCCTTGTCGTAAAACTCAATGGCTTCGGCTTTTTGTCCTAAGACTCGACATTTTTCAGCTTCTACTAAATCAACCTTATGCTGGTGATTCATGGGGGCAAAGTGCGCCCAATGCTGTAACTGGGTTTGGTTTTGTGCCACCCGCTCTAATACTGTTGATGCCTCGGCTGACGGTTGACTCAACAGTTCCAGAGCAATCAGAGAATCATAGAGATAAAATGCAGGTTCGCCGACTGTTGCCCCAGCCGCGATTAAATAGTTTCTGCCTAAGAGTGCATAGTTGTTCGCTGGCTCAACTTCCCCAAACAAAAAGCAAAGGGTGAGCTTATACAAATAAAAGATATACAGCCCAAACAGGTCATTTGCAGACAACAGCAGGGGTAGACATTCCGTTTCTTGGAGGGCTGACCCAGACAACAGGGTGGGATGCTTCGTAAAACCTAGTAAATTTAAAATAGATTGCCAATAAATCCGGCAGTAATTGGCTGTTGCTAATTGGTTAAGTTGCAGTAAAGCATTGTAGTAGGTGCGTGTATCCTGCTCTAAGCTGGCAAGGGACTGACCGCACCAAAAAGCATTCAGACAAAAACAGTGACTACTATATCCCACAAATTGCAGGTTTCCAACTTCTAGTCCAATCGCGTAGCTCTCGCTCAAGAGTGGTAACGTTTCTTTGATGTGAGATTTATGGTGGAGGATAAACGTTCCCAGCATCATTAATACTTCAGGTTTAGTCGCTTTGGCATCAAGTTTTAAGACGACATTCAATCCCAACTGATTAAACTGTACGGCTAAATCTACATCTTGCAAGAGATTATAGACAATGATGCTATGGTAAGCATAGCTAGAAGCTGAAGCGGAAATATTTCCGTACCGCAGGGATAGTTTGACTGCCAATGAAGTTAGTAATGACAACAAGGGAGAGCCACTGAGGTAAGCTGCGCCCATGATACTGTTGGCAATCTGAATAACTGCAATTGTGTTTGTATCTGTCATCACGCTTAGGTGAACAAAATCTTCAATTTCCCTGTCGCCAATCAATTCGCTAATCTCTTCCAGTGACTCTTGAATATCTGCTGATGTAGGGGCTGCTGGAATAGTTACGCCAAGCTGTTGCAGAATCTGTATGGCGATCTCAATGGCTTCGATTAGTTTATTTTGAGAGATATTTGCTTGAATTCTAATGCGGCAAGCATTGACTTTTTCAGGTAAAGAGTGTGCCTGTGTGATGACGGTCTCAATATACTGTTCCATCGCCTCAAAGTCACCGCACAGCATTGCCAATTCCGCCGCCTCGTCATGGAACCATAGCGTCATTTCATATTGTTGCTGCCAAGCCTTTTCTCCCAACAAAGATAATCCAATGCTGGCATATTCACGACCGGCTTGATAAGCGGTGGCACTTTTGGCTTTGCGACAAGCAATCAGATTGAGTTGTGCTAATTCATCTCGTTCTGTTTGTTGGCTAATTAAAGCCGTTCCGTAATTTAATTGATTGACTATTTCAAAAATCCGGTCAACTCTAGCTTCTGGGGAAATCTGTTGTAAAAGGAATTGTCCGATTTGGTAATGAGTCGTCTGTTTTTGATTATCGGGAATCAGAGAATAGGCAGCTTGTTGGACGCGATCGTGTAAAAATTTGTAACTTGCTAATTGCTCACTGCTAATAGCTATTTGTTGATTTATATTGGCAATTAAAAAATAGCTATTAGCCGTTTCATCTTGATAAAACTTATAAACATCACTGAGCGGTAAAATTAATCCCTCTTGTAATGCTTTCCACAAATCAGCAGCCGCCTCAATTGTCGATTTTTGCGAAACAATTGCCAAAGTTGCTAAATCAAACTGATTCCCAATACAAGCAGCTAATTGCAAGACATTTTGAGTTGATTGTGGCAGTTTTCGCAATTGAAATGCCATAAAAGCCACAACGTCATCTGTAACTGCTTGAGTTATCACTTGTACAATATCACATTGCCAACACCCTGATTGAAAATTAAATTCAATTAGCCTATCTTGATGCAATGCTTTGAGAAACTGGGTTGCGAAAAACGGATTTCCTTGAGTTTTTTGATAAACTAATTGAGAAAGAGGCGATGCCAAAGTTTCTGTACATTTCAGGGTGTCAGCAACTAACTGATTTACTTGCACTTGACTCAGTGGTGCTAAAGTAATCGTGTTAATTGTGGCTTGTGCTTTTTGAATTTCACTCAAAGTCAACATCAATGGATGTGCTGGGTTGACTTCGTTATCACGGTACGCACCAATTAACAAAAGATGCTTTGTATCAGCCATCAATAGCTGCATTAACTTCAGCGATGCTGAATCTGCCCATTGCAAATCATCTAAGAACATCACTAATGGATGTTCCAAGCTGGTAAAAACTTGGGTAAATTTTTGGAACAATAAATTAAATCTATTTTGTGCCGCCGTTCCTGATAATTCTATGGCGGGTGGTTGTTCACCAATAATTCTTGATAATTCGGGGATAACTTCAATAATTACCTGTCCATTGTCTCCAACAGCCTCTAATATTTGGTTACTCCATTGTTGGATTTGGGCATCACTTTCGCTTAACAGTTGTCCCATTAAATCCCGGAATGCTTGCACAAATGCCGAAAAGGGAATATTCCGTTGAAATTGGTCATATTTCCCTTTGATAAAATAACCACGTTGGCGCACAATTGGTTTATGAACTTCATTGACAACTGCTGTTTTACCAATTCCTGAAAAACCAGCTACCAGCATCATTTCTGTTGCACCCAGGCTGACTCGCTCAAATGCATCAAGTAATGTTTGAACTTCGGTTTCTCGTCCATAAAGTTTGTCGGGGATGATGAAGCGATCGCACACATCCCGTCGCGCAATCTCAAAGTCATCAATTATACCATCATTTTGTAGCTGACGTAAACAATTTTCTAAATCAAATTTCAAACCTAAAGCACTCTGATATCTATCTTCCGCATTCTTGGCTATCAATTTCATCACAATATCTGAAATTACTTGCGGAATCTCTTCCCTGTTTGCTAATGCAGTAGGCATTTTAGCAATGTGAGAATGTACCAACTCCATCGGATCGTCTGATTGAAATGGTAAAATTCCAGTCAGTAATTCGTAGAATGTCACACCTAAAGAATAAAAATCAGTTCGGTAGTCAATCCCCCGATTCATTCTTCCTGTTTGTTCTGGGGAAATATAAGCTAGTGTCCCTTCTAACACATTGGGATTGATTAGTGTCTGCGTTTCCCGTGGTAGTAAAGATGCAATACTAAAGTCGATTAATTTAACTTGTTTGGTTTCGGGGTTAATTAAAATATTGGCGGGTTTGATGTCTTTGTGAATAATCCGCTCTCGGTAAAGTACATCTAAGGTATTGCACAGTGCGATCGCAATTCGTAAAAACTCTTCTAAAGACGCGATATATCGCCCCTGCTCAGAGGTGAAATAATCTTTGAGAGAAATCCCCCCAAAGTCTTCCATCACCAGCGCATAGCCATTTTGGTAGGATTCTAGGCTATGGGTTTGGACAATCAGAGGTGAGTTGAGATTTTTAGCAATGGTGTACTGATTGCGAAACGATAAGAGTTCAGAGAAGTTGGGATAAGGATTTTTCAGTAGTTTAATCACTACTGGTAATGAATCAGTTTCTCGATACCCTCGATAAACCAGTGTTCTAGAACCATTGTAGAGTTCCTCGCTGATGCGATATCCGGGAATACTGACAAAGATACTCACCATGTTGCTAAATCTGTGAAACTTCCAGATTTAGTATTCCCAAAAAAGATCCCCCACTTCTTCAAGAAGTCGGGGATCTGAACCCTAAACTATAACGGAATTTCAATGATAAATTCTGTACCCTCTCCTGGTGCGGAAGTGCAGCTTAATTGACCCCCATGTTTTTCTACCACAATCGAATAGCTAGTTGATAATCCCAAGCCTGTACCACTACCTACTGGTTTTGTCGTAAAAAATGGATTAAATATCTTATTCTGCACTGACTTGCTCATCCCTATACCGTTGTCTGCAATGCGGATAATTACCTTTTTGGATTCTGTAAATTCCGTCTGAATTATAATATTCGGCTGGAAATTTTCATCTGATGATTCTAAAGCATCAATGGCATTGTTGATAATATTCATAAAGACTTGATTCAGCGCCGAGGCATAACAATTAACTAAAGGGAGTTGACCATATTTTTGAATGATTGCAATCTCTGGATGTTTACTGTTACCCTGAAGTCGATGTTGCAAAATAAACAGCGTGCTATTAATACCAGAATGAATGTCTACTGATTTTATTTCTGATTCATCCAAACGGGAAAAATTTCGTAGCGATAGGACAATTTGACGGATGCGATCTGCTCCTACTCTCATCGATGACAGGAGCTTTTGTAAATCATCAGATATAAATTCTAGCTCAATATCAGCGATTTTCTCGGCAATTTCTGGCAATGGTTGCGGATAAAGTTCCTGATATAAATTATTTAATTCAATTAAAGATGCCACATATTCACTTGCTGGTTGTAAGTTGCCATAGATGAAATTAATAGGATTATTAATTTCATGAGCAATCCCAGCCACTAATTGTCCTAAGCCGGACATTTTTTCGGATTGAATTAGTTGGGCTTGAGTGGAGTAAAGTTTCTCCAGTGTTGATTCTAGCTGAGTGGCCTTTTCTGTGATTTCCTGGGTACGCTTTTCTACTTTTTGCTCTAGAGTATGGGAATAGTCCTCTAACTTGTGATATAATAGTGCGTTTTCTAGCGAAATTGCTGCTTGAGTAGTGAGGAAATTGAGAACTTGTAAGCGATCGCTCGTAAATGCCCCCGTCACTAAGTTATTTTCTAGATATAAAATGCCCATCAACTTACCTTGATGCAAAATCGGGCTACACAAGATACTCTTTGGCTGCTGACGAATAATATAGGGGTCATTGGCTAAGGTCGGATCGGCACTTGCATCAATTAACATAGTGGTCTGCCTGTTGTGCAAGATTTTGTAAATCAACTTCAGGGGAATATCTTGGCTGTCTTCAACAGGAAGACTCTGCAACACGATTGGCTCTGTCCCCAGGGTAATTGACCCTTTGATCAATAAGTGCTTGTCTTGCAAGAGCATTAATACGCATTTATCAGCCCCCGCATTTTCAATGGCGATCGCCAGCAATACTGAGAGCAGTTTTTCGAGTTCGATTTCGCCTGACAGAGTTTGGGAAGCTTTGAGAATGGCAGCTAAATCTAAAGCAACAGAGACATTGCTGCTGGAAGTGGGGGAGCTAGTGGATATGACATTCCCCAGTGCCAAGACAGTTTCATTAATTGACAGGGGAGAACGGGTTTGCTGGAGGATGGGAGCAAGCAGTTGGGGATAGCGTCTTTCCAAGTCAGCAACTTTGGCTTTCGCACCCCAGCTAATATAGCTGTAGTAGGCTTCAATCATGTATTCCCCAGCGATACGCTGTTTGCCCCAGTCAAGGTAAAATTTTGCCGCCAGTTCATTGGCTAAGGCTTCTTCATTAATAAACTGATGTGTTTTAGCCAGAGCAATGGCTTGGTCATAATACTCACTGGCGGCGACTTTTTCACCCAGCACTCGATACCGTTCAGCCTCCACTAAATACCATTTATGCAAGTGATTCATCGGGGCATTTTCTGCCCATTGATGCAGAATTGTTTGGTGGGTTTGCGCCTCAACTAAGAGGCAGGGGGAAGGGGGCAGGGAGCGGGGGGAAATGACCCCTGACTCCTGCTGTGGAGCGGAGCGGAACTCATGTCTGATTCCCCCACTTCTGTTAAGTGGTTCTCGTCCAGGTGGGGTCAAATCCCCATTTGAACTTTCCCCCTTGCTCCCTGCTCCCTGCTCCCTTGCCTCTTTCTCTGCTTCTGGCTGGGTGGAGAAGAGTGCTAGGTATGTGAGGGCAGCATAAAAATGGAAAACGGGAATATGTACCGCCCCTGCTGCTGCCATAAAATAGGGCTTGATTCCGGTGATATATTCAAGGGCAGCATGATAATTGCCCCAGAGAGCAGCAAGCATCAGCTTGTAGGTATAGGCGTAGGCGATCGCTGTGAAATCGTTGTCCTGCTGGTGCTTTGGCAGCATAATTGTTTCATCGTAGGCAGTGCCCATTAAGCGATGGGGTTGGCTCCCTGTTTCTCTCAAATTCTCCACCACTTGCCGCACTGTATCCAATAAAATACACGCCGCATTTTGTTTCGCCTGAGTCAGAACCACACTGTAAGGAACTAATTCGGCTGACAACGTATTTAAATTTACACCAGCGAACAGCGCTATATGCTCGTAACATTGTATGCTGTAGCCAGCGTAGAGAAAACTGCCTGTTTCCATACCATTGGTGTAGCTATCTTTCATCGTCGATAGCGTTGCCAAAAACGATTGCTGGCGATGTTGGATGAAAGCCCCAAAGAAGCTTAAAGGGAGACACTTTATACCCGGATCGTTCAATTTTTCCAGCAACGAGAGAGCTAAAAGACCAAACTGGTAGCCAGCTTCAACTTCGCTCAAAAAAGCACATAGCACCATACCGTGAATCGCATATCCTACCGTCGAGGCGGGGGTGTTGCCAAACTGGAGCGACAACCGCACCATCGTTGCGCTCAACAGGGGCATTAAACCCGGATTTCCCAGTAATACTGGTGCAAACAATATTCCTAATAATTGCATTGCGGCGATCGCTCTGCGATCGCTCATCACGGGTAAGTCAAGCAGTTCAGAAATTTCTCTGCCTTGGAGTTGCTCTTTTAGGTATTCCAGAGCTTTGCCGATTTGGGCTGACTCTGGCGCACTCGGTAAATCCACCCCTAATTGACTCAGGACATCTGCGCCGACAGCGATCGCCCCTAATATTTGGCTCTGAGCCGTTAGTGCTGCAATTTTAATTTCGTAGATTTTCACTTTGTCAAAAATGGTCTGGGCGTTCTGCAAAACCACTCCAGCCATCTCTTCCATGCTCTCAAAGTCACTATTTAAATAGCTAGCTTCGGTTACTGCCAAATGGAGGTTCAAGGCTAATTCGTACTGTGTTTGCCAGCAGTCGGGCTGGAGTAAGGCGATCCCAGTTTGGAAATACACTCTAGCGGCGGTGTATGCAGTCGCATTTTTGGCTTTACTGCCAGCTTTGAAGTTGAGTTGAGCTAGGGCTTGGCGATCGCTTGCTTGACTAATTAACTCAATTCCTAAATTCAAATGCCCAACCAGATCGAAGAGTTTTTCTTCAATCTCTAACTCAGACAAATTTTCTCTCAGTAATTGTCCAATTTTAAGATGAGTTGCTGTTTTTTGTTCATCGGAAATCAAGAAATAAGCTGCTTGCTGTACTCTGTCATGTAAGAAGGCATATTTAGCTATTTTTTTCTCGATATTCTGAGATGACAGTGCCAATTGCTCCCTTTCTTCTCCTTGATAAAATTTATAAACCTCACTAATTGGTAAAATAAATCCTTCTTGCAATGCTTTCCACAAAGCAGCCGCCGTATTAATTTGGCATTGTTCGGAAACAATTGCCAAAGTTGCTAAATCAAACTGGTTGCCAATACAAGATGCTAACTTGAGGATATTCTGGGTTGCTAATGGTAATTTCTCTAACTGCAACGCCATAAATTCAACAACATCATCTGTAACTGCCTGTTGATTAACTTGGGCAATATCACATTGCCAATAGCCTGACTTGGAGTTAAAGTTAATCAGTAGCTCTTGATGCAATGCCTTCAAAAACTGGATAGAAAAAAACGGATTTCCTTGAGTTTTTTGAAACACTAATCGAGAAAGAGGTGATGCCAAATCCTGGGAACATTTAAGTGTGTCAGCAACTAATTGATTGACTTTTTCTTGATTCAGTGGTGCTAAGGTAATTGTATTAATCGTTGTTTGTTTTTTTTCAATCTCGTTCAAAGTCAACATCAATGGATGTCCTGGATTGACTTCGTTATCACGGTACGCACCAATTAACAAAAGATGCTTTGTATCAGCCATCAATAGCTGCATTAACTTCAGCGATGCTGAATCTGCCCATTGCAAATCATCTAAGAACATCACTAATGGATGTTCCAAGCTGGTAAAAACTTGAGTGAATTTTTGAAACAATAAATTAAATCTATTTTGTGCCGCCGTTCCTGATAATTCTATGGCGGGTGGTTGTTCACCAATAATTCTTGATAGTTCGGGGATAACTTCAATAATTACTTGTCCATTTTCTCCAACTGCTGATAATATTTTGTTTCTCCATTGCTGAAGCTGTGCATCACTTTCTGTTAATAATTGCCCCATTAAATCCCGGAATGCTTGCACAAATGCAGAAAAGGGAATATTGCGTTGAAATTGGTCATATTTCCCTTTGATAAAATAGCCACGTTGTCTAACAATCGGTTTATGAACTTCGTTGACAACCGCAGTTTTACCAATTCCTGAAAAACCTGCTACCAGCATTATTTCTGTTGCACCAAGACTAACCCTTTCAAATGCTTGGAGTAGAGTTGATACTTCGGTTTCTCTTCCATAAAGTTTGTCGGGGATAATGAAGCGATCGCACACATCCCGTTTCCCAATCTCAAAACCATTAATCATACCATCAACTTGTAGCTGATGTAAACAATTTTCTAAATCAAACTTCAGTCCCAATGCACTTTGATAGCGATCTTTAGCATTCTTCGCCATCAATTTGCTGACAATTTCTGATATTACAGATGGAATTTCTAAATTAGTTTCACATACTAACGGTGCAATTTTTGCAATGTGACAATGCACTAACTCCATTGCATCATTTGATGGGAATGGTAATTTTCCCGTGAGTAACTCGTAAAAAGTAACACCTAAAGAATAAAAATCAGTTCGGTAGTCAATTCCCCGATTCATTCTTCCGGTTTGTTCTGGCGAAATATAAGCGAGTGTCCCTTCTAAGACATTGGGATTGATTAGTGTCTGCGTTTCCCGTGGTAGTAAGGATGCGATACTAAAGTCGATTAATTTAACTTGTTTGGTTTCGGGATTAATGAGAATATTGGCGGGTTTGATGTCTTTGTGTATGATACGTTCGCGGTAGAGTACATCTAAGGTATTGCACAGTGCGATCGCTATTTCTAAAAACTGTTGTAGAGACGCGATATATCGCGTCTCTACAGAGGGGAAATAATTTTTGAGAGAAATCCCCCCAAAGTCTTCCATCACCAGCGCATAGCCATTTTGATAAGGTTCCAGGCTATAAGTTTGGACAATCAGAGGTGAGTTGAGATTTTTGGCGATCGTGTACTGGTTGCGAAACGATAAGAGTTCAGAGAAACTGGGATAAGGATTTTTTAGCAGTTTAATCACCACTGGTAACAAGTCACTCTCTCGATACCCTCGATAAACTAGGGTTCTAGAACCATTGTAGAGTTCCTCGCTGATGCGATATCCGGGAATATTGACTAAGATGCTCACCATGCTGCTAAATCCTTAAGACTTCCAGATTTAGTGTTCCCAAAAAAGATCCCCGACAACTTTCGCGAAGTCGGGGATCTGAACCCCTTGCTGGAGAACAAATCAAAATCACCAAAAACTATACCGGAATTTCAATAATAAATTCTGTACCCTCACCCAAAACAGAGTTAAAACTCAATTTTCCGCCGTGTATTTCTTCCACAATTTGACGAGCGATCGCTAACCCTAACCCCGTTCCTTTACCAACAGCTTTTGTAGTAAATAAATGCTCAAAAATCTTTTGTTTTACTGATTCACTCATCCCTTTACCGTTATCAGTAATGGCAATTTTCACCTTTTCATTTGCGACCGATGTTTGAATGGTAATGCAGTTAGGATTGGCTTTAATTTCCTCAAAACTGCGTCCATCATTAGATTCATCTAAGGCATCAATAGCATTAGCAATAATATTCATAAATACCTGATTTAATTGACCGGGAAAGCAATTAATCACTGGTATATTACCATAGTTAGTGACAACTTCAATGGCCGGACGAGTCTCGTTGGCTTTGAGACGATGGCGTAAAATCAAGATGGTGCTATCAATGCCTTCGTGGAGATTGAAGGTTTGTTTTTGGTCGCTATCGGCACGCGAAAAAGTACGAAGACTCTTGCTGATAGATTTGATGCGATCGCCGCCATCTTTCATCGCTCTGATTAACTTGGGTAAATCACCCCGTAAATATTCCAGGTCGATTGTCTCTAATTCTTCTTCAATTTCAGTTCCTGGTTGGGGGAATTTATTGTTGTAGAGGTCAATCAGCCCAAATAGTTCATTGATGGAATCTTGGACAGCAACAACGTTGCCAATAATGCAGCCAACGGGATTGTTGATTTCGTGGGCAACTCCAGCGACTAAGTTACCTAGTGCTGACATTTTCTCACTTTGGACAATTTGGAGTTGGGCATTTTGCAGATTGTTTAATGCCTGTTCTAGTTGTTGAGCATATTGCTGAGAACGCTCATAAAGTCGAGCATTTTCTAGAGAAATGGCAGCTTGAACGCAGAGTAAATTGAGTAGTTCAACGCGATCGCTTGTAAAGGCTCCAGTGGCTAAGTTATTCTCCAAATACAACACACCAAGCAACTTCCCCTGATGCAAAATCGGACTACACAAGATACTCTTAGGCTGCTGTTGCTGAATATAGGGGTCATTAATTAATTGCGAATGGACTGTGGCATCAATAATCACGGTAGGTTGTAAGCTACGTTTGACAGTATTAATTAAGCCAACTGGTACATATCTTGACTCTTCAGCTGATTCTGGATTAGTGAGTATTTCGTTTTGCACACCCATAAGAGCTAATGCTCGAATCATTAAATTACCTGACTCCATCAGCATTAACACACACTTATCAGCACCGGCATTTTCAATGACGATTTCAAGCAACGATGCAAGCAGTTTTTCAAATTCGATTTCGCAAGAGATAGTCTGAGAAGCTTTGAGAATGGCAGCTAAATCTAAAGCCACAGAGACGCTACTGCTGGTACTGGGGGAACTGGTGGATGTGACACTCTCTAAAGCAAAGATAGTTTCGTGAGTAGAGAAACGAGAACGGGTTTGCTGGAGGATGGGAGCAAGCAATTGGGGATAGCGTTTTTCTAAATCGATGACTTTGGCTTTAGCACCCCATCGGGCATAGCAGTAATATGCTTCTTGCATATATACTTGAGCTATTTTTTCTTTATCCCAATCCAGGTAGAATGTAGCGGCCAGTTCATTGCTGAGTGCTTCTTCTTGGATATAGCCGTTTTCTTTGGCTCCCGATATGGCGCGATCGTATAAATTTATTGCTTCTAGTTTTTTACCTAATACGCGGTGTCGTTCTGCTTCTACCAAATGAAATTTGTGCAGAAAGTTCATCGGGGCATAATTTGCCCAAAGGCGTAGGTTTTGCTGATTATGATCTATTTGCTGACAGTAATTTTGTCGTGTATTTTCATCAACATCTTCAGAACATTTTAATAATGATAATGACCAATATAAATTGTGGATAAACACTGAAAAGACCCCAGGAATTGCTAAGGTATGAGGGTATGCTAAATTCCCCTTTTCGAGAGCTTGACTATATTCACCATAAAGATAGTGAAGAATTAGTTTGGACACGTAAACAGCAACTAAAGGATTATGACTATTGTCGTGGATTAGTTTAGATAGTCTCTGATGTTCATTAAAACTATCACCGATCAAATACACTCGTTCTTTCCCGATATTCAATAAATTTTCCGTTAACTGTTTCCAAATACTTCCGAATTCTCTGCAAAACTCATGTGCGATTTCTTTACCAGCAATCTGAATGTATTTCTCTTGTTTTCGATGAACTTCTGGTAAGTATTCACCTACCCATAAAGTATGATGACATAAATGCATTGCAGCATAGCCTGCGTACTCAGTATCACCATTATCTAATCCATCTTTTAATGCTTCTAATAATGATGGTAATGTGTTATTGAAATGCTCTTTCCAATACTGTATATGAGCTGCAAAGAGGAGATGAACTTTACACTTAAACTCACGACTCTCATAAATTTCTAGGAGTTTTAAGGCAATTTTCCCAGCATGATAGCCATCTTTGATCTCCCCTTGACCACACTTGAGCCAACCGTAAGCAGCATAGACATAACAAGCAAGCTCTGATCTGCCAAATTCTAAAGACAGGTTAATCAGTGTGAGAACAAATTCTTCAAATCTGTTCGTAGTTAAAAATACTGCTGGCAAAACACTGATCAACATTTGCATTGCAGCAATTTTATAGGGATTGTTCATTTCTAACATACTGTCAATATCAGATAGTGTAGGTAATTTAACGCCTTTTTTCACTAATTCTGGACTGGCAATCTCAACGTTTAATTCATCTAGAATTTGTAATCCTAATTCCAGGGAATTATGCAATCTGTTTTGTACCACAAGATATTGAATCTTTAAGTCATAAATTTTAATTTTGTCTAAAATTGTCTGTGCTGATTGCAACACCTTTGCTGCTAGATGTTCCATTTTGTCAAATTCCCTATTCAAATAAGCAGCTTCAGCAGATGCGATGTAGAGGTTTAGGGTTAATTCATACTGATGAAGCCAACAGTTACTATCTAGTAGCTCAATTCCTGTTTGTAGATAATCTCCTGCTGCTGCGTAGGCTGTGGAATTTCTAGCTTTATGACCAACTCTTAAGTTCATTTTTGCTAATGCTTCTCGTTCATTTGCTTGAGTAATTAATTCCTGTCCCTTATTCAAATGCTCGACGATATCAAACAGTTTTTCTTCTTGTTCTATCAAAGAGTAATTTTCGACGAGTAGCTGTCCAATTTTTAGATGCGTTGCTGTTTTTTGATGCTCAGGAATCAGGGAATAAGCCGCTTGCTGTACTCTGTCATGTAAAAATCTATATTTAGCTATTTGTTTACTATAGTTATCATTCTCCTGCACCAATTTATTATTACTCTCTTCCTGATAATATTTATAAATATCATTAATTGGTAAAATCAAGCCTTCTTGTAAAGCTTTCCACAAGTCAGTAGCCGTTTCGATTTGGTGTTGTTCTGAAACAATTGCCAAAGTTATTAAATCAAACTGGTTGCCAATACAAGCAGCTAATTGCAATATATTTTGAGTTGAGGGAGGCAGTTTTTGTAATTGAAATGCCATAAAAGTAACAACATCATCTGTAACTGCTTGCTGAGTTACCAGTGCAATGTCACATTGCCAACAGCCTAATTCAAAATCAAATAGAATCAGTCCATCTTGATGTAAGGCTTTCAGAAACTGGGTAGCAAAAAATGGATTACCTTGAGTTTTCTGATATATTAATTGAGAAAAAGTCAGGGATAAATCTTCTGAACATTTTAGGCTTTCAGAAACTAATTTATTTATTTGTATTTGGCTGAGTGGAGCTAAAATAATTGTATTTATCGTTGTATTTGTTTTCTGAATTTCACTCAAAGTCAATATTAATGGATGGGCTGGATTGATCTCGTTATCACGATATGCACCTATTAAAAGAAGATGACTTGTATCAGCCATTAATAATTGTATTAAATTCAGTGATGCTGAATCTGCCCATTGCAAATCATCTAAAAACATCACTAATGGATGTTCAGCAGTGGTAAAGACCTGGGTAAACTTCTGAAATAACAAATTAAATCTATTTTGTGCTGCCGTTCCTAATAATTCTGAAACCGATGGTTGCTCACCTATAATTCTTGATAATTCCGGGATGACTTCAATAATTACCTGTCCGTTTTCACCCACAGACTCTAATATTTTATTTCTCCATTGCTGAATTTGTGCATCACTTTCTGTTAATAATTGCTCCATTAAATCTTGGAATGCTTGCACAAATGCGCTGAAGGGAATATTGCGATTAAATTGGTCAAATTTCCCTTTGATAAAATAACCGCGTTGTCTAACAATAGGTTTATGAACTTCGTTGACAACTGCCGTTTTACCAATACCGGAAAACCCAGCAACCAGCATCATTTCTGTTGCACCAAGGCTGACTCTATCAAATGCTTGGAGTAGGGTTGATACTTCGGTTTCTCGTCCATAGAGTTTGTCGGGGATGATGAAGCGATCGCACACATCCCTTCGTGCAATCTCAAAGTCATTTATCGTACCAGAAACTTGTAGCTGATGTAAACAATTTTCTAAATCAAATTTCAGTCCTAATGCACTCTGATATCTATCTTCTGCATTTTTCGCCATTAATTTACTGACGATTTCTGAGAGTATAGATGGAACTTTTGGGTTAATTACATGAACCAAAGGCGCTGATTTAGCAATATGATAATGTACCAATTCCATCGCATCATTTGAGAGAAATGGTAAAACTCCAGTGAGTAATTCGTAGAAGGTTACACCTAAAGAATAAAAATCAGTCCGATAGTCAATTCCGCGATTCATTCTGCCAGTTTGTTCTGGAGAAATATAAGCGATTGTTCCTTCTAAAATATTGGGGCTGAGGATGCTTTGCGTTTCTCGTGGTAGTAGAGATGCAATACTAAAGTCAATTAATTTAACTTCTTTGGTTTTAGGATTAATTAAAATATTGCTTGGTTTGATGTCCTTATGAATAATCCGCTCTCGGTAGAGTATATCTAAGGCATTGCAGAGTGCGATCGCTATTTCTAAAAACTCCTGTAGAGACGTTGCGTGTAACGTCTCTACATGGGTAAAATAATCTTTTAAAGAAATCCCACCAAAATCCTCCATCACCAGCGCATAACCATTTTGATAGGCTTCCAGACTATGGGTAGTGAGGATGAGAGGTGAGTTAAGATTTTTAGCAATGGTGTACTGATTGCGAAACTGCACCAATTCGCTAAAACCCGGATATGGATTCTTCAACAGTTTAATGACTACAGGTAATGAGTCATTCTCTCGATACCCTCGATAAACTAGGGTTCTAGAACCATTGTAGAGTTCTTCACTGATGCGATATCCGGGAATACTGACAAGAGGGTTAATCATATTGCTAAATCCTGAAGTTTTCAGATTTAGTATTCCCAGATATCTAAAGTTGTTTAACATTCAAGAGAGAAATTATACAGGGATTTCAATGAGAAATTCTGTACCTTCACTTATAACCGAATGACAACTCAATTTACCCCCGTGAGTTTCTTCGACAATTTGCCGAGCGATCGCCAATCCTAACCCTGTCCCTTTACCAACGGATTTCGTAGTAAATAAATGGTCAAAAATCTTTTGTTTAACCGACTCGCTCATCCCCTTACCATTATCAGCAATAGCAATTTTAATTAGATTATTTTCTTTTGAAGTTTTAATGGTAATTCGGTTAGGATTGGCTTGAATCTCTATCAAACTTCGTCCAGAATTTGACTCATCTAAAGCATCAATTGCATTTGCGAGGATGTTCATAAAGACCTGATTTAATTGACCAGGAAAACATTCTAATTGAGGTAAATCATCATAATTTGTTACCACTTCAATCGCTGGACGTAGTTCATTTGCCTTGAGACGATGTTTTAAAATTAAAATTGTGCTATCAATACCTTGGTGGATATTAAATGGCACTTTATAATCTCGATCGGCACGAGAGAAAGTTCTTAAACTGGTGCTGATATTTTTGAGCCTGTCACAGGCCATCGTCATAGAATCAATCATTTTTGGCAAGTCTTCTAAGGTATAATCTAAGTCAATCTCGATTGCATGTTCGATAATCTCATCAGTGGGATTAGGCTGGCTGACCTGATAAAGTTTTAAGTGTTCAACAATATCGGCAATGCTGGGTTTAGCTTGTTTAAGACTGGCAGCAATAAAACCAAGAGGATTATTCATTTCATGAGCTACACCAGCAACCAAGTTACCCAATGCAGACATTTTTTCACTTTGCACCATTTGTAATTGCGCTTGTTGTAGTCCTTTGAGAGCTTGTTCTAAATCAAGTGATTTTTGCTGCAAAGCAAGTCCTGCTTTTTTGTGGCTGCTAATATCTCGCATTACAACCACTGCACCGAGTTTGTTACCCGAAGAATCAACGATCGCTTGTCCGCTAGCTAACAAAATTCTCGTAGAACCATATTTCGGCACAATGACCATTTCGGCATTTTCGACTATTTCGCCTTGAAAAGCCCGAAATAAAGGGATTTCTGTGGTTGATAAGGGGGTTTTACCATCAGATTGATAGAGATTGAAGTGTTCTGCCCATTGTTCTGGGGGTAAAGATTTTATTGGTAAGCCATGAAACTCACAAGTTGCGTTGTTGAATAAAGTCAACTTGCCACTAGCGTCACAGACAACGATTCCATCTGTAATATTGTGAATGATGGCGTTTAAAAACTCTCGTTCTTTGGCTAGAGATGCTTCGACTTGTTTGCGATCGCTAATATCAATCACAAACCCGTCCCATAGGGTTGCGCCATCAGCTTGTCGTGTTGCCCGAGCAGCAGATTGAACCCATTTCACGGTTCCTGAAGGCAGAATAATCCGCCATTCTTGCTCAAAGGGTGTCAGATTTTGAGCAGAGTAGGCAATTGCTTCTGCAATAGCTGCGTCATCTTCAGGATGATGCATACTATAAAGGCTATACATCCCTGTCATCACTGACTCTGGCGTTAAACCATACAAATCCAAACAGCCAGAGCTAACGTAGGGTGTTGAAGTTGAACCGTCGGCTGCTAGACGGAATTGGTACACCATCCCAGGAATATTATTCGCCAAATTTTGGAAGCGGATTTCACTATCCTGCAATTTTGCTAGAGATTGTTCCAACTGTTGAGCATAGTTCTGGGAATTTCGATAAAGTCGGGCATTTTCTAAAGAAATGGCAGCTTGAGCGCAGAGTAAGTTTAGCAGTTCAATGCGATCGCTTGTAAAGGCTCCAGTGGCTAAGTTATTCTCCAAATACAACACACCAAGCAACTTCCCCTGATGCAAAATCGGACTACACAAGATACTTTTGGGCTGCTTTTGTTGAATATAAGGGTCATTAATTAATTGTGGATGTACGCTAGCATCAATAATCACGGCAGGTTTTAAGCTGCGTTTGACGTTATTAATTAAGCCAACTGGTACATCAATAGAGTCTTTAACGGGTTGTGGGTTGAGCAACATTGAAGAAAAATCAACTTTGGTATTTCCATTATTTTCTAGATTCAACCCCGCCAATGCCTGAATCAGTAAATTATCGGACTCCATTAGCATTAATACACACTTCTCGGCTCCAGCATTTTCGATGAGAATAGAAAGCAACGATGAAAGCAGTTTTTCAAATTCGATTTCGCAAGAGATAGTTTGAGAAGCTTTGAGAATGGCAGCTAAATCTAAAGCAATAGAGACGCTACTGCTGGTACTGGGGGAACTGGTGGATGTGACACTCTCCAAAGCAAAGACAGTTTCGTTAGTAGAGAAGGGAGAACGGGTTTGCTGTAATATGGGGGCCAGGAGTTGAGGATAGCGTCTTTCCAAGTCGGCAACCTTGGCTTTAGCGCCCCAGCGAGCATAGCTGTAGTAGGCGTTTGTTATATATTCCCCAGCTATGCGGTGTTTACCCCAGCCGAGGTAAAATTTGGCGGCTAGTTCGTTGGCGAGAGCTTCTTCGTTGATGAACTGATGTTTATTAGCAAGAGTTATGGCTTGGTCATAACACTCAATGGCTGCGATTTTGTCACCCAAAACTCGATACCGTTCAGCCTCCACAAGATACCATTTATGCAAGTGATTCATCGGAGCATTTTTCGCCCACTGGTGGAGAGTTGTTTGATGGGTTTCCACTTGGGTAAGAATTTCAGCTTGCTCTGGTTCTGACTGTGTGGGGAAGAGTGCTAGATGCGTCAGTGCTGCATAAAAATGGAAAATGGGAAAATAAATTAATCCCGATGTTGACATCAAATACGGATTGGCTTGACCAATGTAGTTAAGCGCAACCTGATAATTGCCATAAGTGTAAGCCAGCAGCAGTTTATAGATATAAGCAGTAGCGATCGCAGTGAGTTCATGATCCTGATGGTGCTTCGGAATCATCACCGTTTCATCGTAGGACTCACCAATTAAGCAATCTGGTTGACTTACAGTTTCCCTCAAATTCTTAACTGTTTGCCACGTTATGCCGAAATAAACCAGAGCAGAAAATTGTTTCATCTGAGCCAAAGTGACGCTATAAGCTGCTCGTTCAGGTTCGCAAGTATCCAGTTCCACCCCAGCAAAAAAGCTGGCATGGCTATCACATGATAAGTTATAGCCACCGTAGATAAAATCACCAGTGTCCATACCAGCCGTATAGCCATCTTTCAGTGTCAGTCTCGTTGCCCTCAATGGTTCTTGTTGATGCTGAATGTAAGCTCCAAATAGATGTAGAGTTACGGACTTAAGTTCGGGTGTATTGAACCGCTCTAGTAAGGAGAGCGCTAATTTACCAAAATTGTAGCCATTTTCAACTTCTCCCAAAAAGGTACACAGCACCATCCCGTGAATCACATACCCCACTGTTGATGCCGGTGCATTGCCAAACTGAAGCGATAAATTCACCATCGTCGCGCTCAGGAAGGGCATTAAACCTGGTATTCCTAATAAAACTGGTGCAAACAATGTTCCTAACAGTTGCATCGCGGCTTGGGCTGTGCGATCGCTCATAACTGGCAAATCAAGCAGTTCCGCAATCTGTCTGCCCTGAAGCTGGCTAGCAACGGCTTGTAAGGCTTTGTCAATCTTGGCTTCATCAACTTCGGTGGGGAATTCAACTCCTAATTGTCCTAGTACATCTCTCGCTATGGCAATAGCTTCCAACGTCTGACTCTGGGCTGTCTGGGCAGCAATCTTAATTTCATAGATTTTCACTTTGTCTAAAATCGTCTGGGCTTTTTGCAAAATTATTGTAGCTAGCTGTTCCATGCCATCAAAATCACCATTCAAAGAAGCAACTTCGGCAGCCGTAGCATACAGATTTAGAGTCAATTCATACTGATTTTGCCAACAATTTGTCTGTAATAACTTTATCCCCGTTTGCAAATAAACCCTTGCTGCTGCGTAGGCTGTAGAATTTCTGGCTTTAACTCCAGCTTTAAAGTTCAGTTGAGCAAGTACTTCTCGTTCGCTCACTTGAGTAATGAACTCTTGTCCTAAATTCAAATGCATGGCAATATCAAACAGTTTTTCATCAAGCTCTATTTGGGATAAATTTTGTAGCAGTAATTGTCCAATTTTGAGATGAGTTACTGTTTTTTGTTCATCGGGAATCAGGGAATAAGCAGCTTGCTGGACTCTATCGTGTAAAAATTTATAAGAAACTGTTATTTGTTCATTGTCACTGAGCATTTGTTTTTGTTCATCTTGACTATTAACAAATGACTCTTGTTGATAGAACTTATAAGTATCGCTAATTGGTAAAACTAGCCCTGATTGTAAAGCTTTCCACAAATCAGCAGATGTATCGATTTCTGATTGTTCTGAAATAATGGCTAAAGTTGCTAAATCAAATTGATTGCCAATACAAGCTGCTAATTGCAACACCTTTTGAGATGATGATGGCAGTCTTTGCAATTGTTTTGCCATGAAGACTACAATATCATCTGTAACTGCTTGCTGATTCACTTGGGCAATGTTATATTGCCACCCCCCCCTTACCAAGGGGGGAGTTGGGGGAGTGAATTGAATCAGCTTATCTTCGTATAGTGCTTTGAGAAACTGTGTGGCAAAAAACGGATTACCTTGAGTTTTTTGATATATTAATTGAGAAAGAGACCATGCTAAATCTTCTGGACATTTAAGTGTGTCAGCAACTAACTGATTCACTTTTGTTTGACTCAATGGTGCTAAAGTAATTGTATTAATCGTTGCTTGTGTTTTAGCAATTTCACCCAAGGTCAATATAAATGGATGTCCCGAATTGACTTCGTTATCACGATATGCACCAATTAGGAAAAGATGACTTGTATCAGTCATTAATAACTGCATTAACTTCAGCGATGCCGAATCTGCCCATTGCAAATCATCTAAAAACATCACTAAGGGATGTTCAGCACTGGTAAAGACTTGTGTAAACTTTTGGAACAATGAATTAAATCTATTTTGGGCAGCACTTCCTGATAATTCTGGTACTGGTGATTGTTGACCAATAATTATTTCTAATTCGGGGATGACTTCAATAATTATCTGTCCGTTTTCACCGACAGCCGACAATATTTTACTTTTCCATTTTTTAATTTCAGGATCGCTTAGAGTTAATAATTGCTCCATTAAATCCCGAAATGCTTGTACAAATGCACTAAAGGGAATATTGCGATTAAATTGGTCATATTTCCCTTTAATAAAATAACCACGTTGTCTAACAATCGGTTTATGAACTTCGTTGACAACCGCAGTTTTACCAATACCGGAAAACCCCGCAACCAGCATCATTTCTGTTGCACCAAGGCTGACTCTTTCAAATGCTTGAAGTAGGGTTGATACTTCGGTTTCTCGTCCATAGAGTTTATCAGGGATGATGAAGCGATCGCACACATCCCTTCGCGCAATCTCAAAGTCATTTATCGTACCAGAAACTTGTAGCTGATGTAAACAATTTTCTAAATCAAATTTCAGTCCTAATGCACTCTGATATCTATCTTCTGCATTTTTCGCCATTAATTTACTGACGATTTCTGAGAGTATAGATGGAACTTTTGGGTTAATTGCATGAACCAAAGGCGCTGATTTAGCAATATGATAATGTACCAATTCCATCGCATCATTTGAGAGAAATGGTAAAACTCCAGTGAGTAATTCGTAGAAGGTTACACCTAAAGAATAAAAATCAGTCCGATAGTCAATTCCGCGATTCATTCTGCCAGTTTGTTCTGGAGAAATATAAGCGATTGTTCCTTCTAAAATATTGGGGCTGAGGATGCTTTGCGTTTCTCGTGGTAGTAGAGATGCAATACTAAAGTCAATTAATTTAACTTCTTTGGTTTCAGGATTAATTAAAATATTGCTTGGTTTGATGTCCTTATGAATAATCCGCTCTCGGTAGAGTATATCTAAGGCATTGCAGAGTGCGATCGCTATTTCTAAAAACTCTTCTAGAGACGTTGTATGTAACGTCTCTACACGGGTGAAATAATCTTTTAAAGAAATCCCACCAAAATCCTCCATCACCAGCGCATAGCCATTTTGGTACGGTTCTAGGCTGTAAGTCGCGATGATTAGGGGCGAATTAAGATTTTTAGCAATTGTGTACTGATTGCGAAACTGCACCAATTCGCCCAAACCAGGATAAGGATTTTTCAACAGTTTAATGACTACAGGTAATGAGTCATTATCTCGATACCCTCGATAAACTAGGGTTCTAGAACCATTGTAGAGTTCTTCACTGATGCGATATCCGGGAATACTGACAAGAGGGTTAACCATATTGCTAAATCTTGAAGAGTTTCAGATTTAGTATTCCCATACGGGTGAAGTTGTTAAACAATAACAGCAAAAATCATACCGGAATTTCAATGATAAATTCTGTCCCTTCTCCAAGTGTAGAAATACAGCTTAAACGTCCCCCATGTTTTTCGACTACAATCGAGTAGCTAGTTGACAAACCCAAACCTGTAGCCCTACCAATAGGCTTCGTAGTAAAAAATGGATTAAATATCTTATTTTTTACTGATTCACTTATGCCTACACCGTTATCTGCAATGCAAATCAGTACTTTTTGGGGCTTGAGGAATTCAGTCCGAATCACAATTATAGGTTGACGATTGACATCTAATTCTTCTAAGGCATCAATAGCATTATTGATAATATTCATAAACACCTGATTCAGCGCAGAAGCATAACAATTAACTAAAGGTAGTTGACCATATTCTTGAATGACTTTAATCTCTGGATAATTGCTATTATTGTTCAGTCGGTGCTGCAAAATTAAAAGAGTGCTATCAATACCAGAATGAATATCTACTGGTTTGATTTCTGCTTCATCCAAGCGAGAAAAATTCCGCAGTGACAGCACAATTTGACGGATGCGATCTGCTCCAGACTTCATTGATGACAGCAGTTTTGGTAAATCATTCAATATAAACTCTAATTCCATATCAGCGATTTTTTCTGTAATCTCTGGTAATGGTTCTGGATATAATCGCTGGTATAAATTATTTAATTCAATTAAGGATGCAACGTATGCACTTGCTGGTTCTAAATTACCATAGATAAAATTAATGGGATTATTAATCTCATGAGCAATTCCAGCAACTAGCTGTCCCAATCCAGACATTTTTTCAGATTGAATTAGTTGCGCCTGAGTAGAGTAAAGTTCTTCTAGTGTTGATTCTAATTGAGTGCAATAATGGTTTAGTTCTTGGGTGCGTTCTTTGACTTTTTGCTCCAGAATATGGGAATAATCTTCTGATTGGCGATAAAGTTGGGCATTTTCTAAAGAAATTGCGGCTTGAGTCGTGAGGAGATTGAGAACTTGTAAGCGATCGCTGCTAAACGCCCCTGCGGTCAGGTTATTTTCTAAATAAAGAATACCAATTAATTTTCCTTGGTTGATGATGGGTGTACACAAAAGACTCTGGGGTTGCTGCTGTTGAAAATAAGGGTCAGATGTTAGGGAAGTTTTAACGATTGGATTATCAATAAGTAAGGTTTGACTGGTACGAGAAACATAGTTAATTACACTCACTGGAATATCTTGGCTTAATTCTACAGGTATAGATTGTTGTAAAGTGGTGTGAATTTCTGTGCTAGTTGTTTTTAAAATGGCAGTTGCTTCTATAGTTAAATTATGATTTTTAGATAATATCAAAGCGCATTTATCTGCACCGGCATTTTCGATAACTACTTGCATCAAACTCGATAATAATTGCTCTAGTTTAATTTCACCCGATAGTGCTTGGGAAGCTTTAAAAACAGTAACTAAATCTAAGTTGCTGGAAATACTTATACTATTAGATAAGACATTTTTAGCAGCTAAATTTATGATAGTATTATCTAGATTGAGGCCGATTTGTGGCTGCTGGAGTATGGTTGCTAATAATTCGGGATAGCGTTGTTCTAAGTCTGCAACTTTAGCTTTTGCTCCCCAACGAGCATAACCGTAGTAAGCATTTGTCAGATAAATTTGAGCAAATTGTTTTTTACCCCAATCAAGATAGAATTTAGCTGCTAGCTCATTGCCTAGTGCTTCTTCGTGGATGTAGCCATTTTCTTGAGCCAGTTGAATGGCGCGATCGTACATTTCAATGGCATCTAGTTTATTACCTAAAACCCGATGCCGTTCTGCCTCAAGCAATTGCCACTTATGCAAATAATTCATGGGCGCGTGCTGTGCCCATTGCTGGAGAGTGTTTTGATGGGTTTCTATTTGGGTGATAATTTCAGCTTGCTTCTGTTCTGACTGAGTGGAGAAAATCGCCCAGTGTGTCAGGACTGCATAGAAATGAAAAAAGGGAACACAAAGCATTCCCGATACTGCCATTAAACACTGTTTGGCTTGGGAGATATGGCCTAGGGCAGCGGTGTAATTGCCAAAGTTGTAGGCTAGTAGTAGTTTGTAGATATAAACTTGAGCGATCGCAGTCAGTTCATTATCCTCATAGTGTTTGGGAATCATCACCGTTTCATCGTAAGCAGTGCCAATCAAGCAATCTGGCTGAGTCACTGGTTCTTTAAAATTCTGGATCACTTCCTGTTTGATATCCAAATAAACCTGAGCAGAAGATTGTTTCATCTGTCCCAAAGCAGCCCGATAATCTGCCATTTCTGATTGACAATTATCCAGTTCTACCCCCATGAATAATTTGAGATCGAAGTAACTGGCTATGTTGTAGCCAGCGTAGAGAAAATCACCAGTTTCAATACCGGCAGTATAGCCACTTTTAAGTGTTAGGATGGCTGCCTTGATAGCTGCCTGACGGTGCTGAATAAAGCACCCAAACAAAACCATAATCATCGACTGGAATTTGCGGGCATTAAACCGTTCTAGCAAGGAAAGCGCCAATTTTCCAAAAGCATAACCTGTTTCGATTTCTCCGAAAAAGGCACACACCACCATACCGTAACTCGCATACCCCGCAGTTGATGCTGCTGTATTCCCAAACTGGAGTGATAAACTTACCATCGTCGCACTCGACAGCGGCAATAAAGCCGGCATTCCCTGGAGAATAGCTGGTAATAAGATTGCTAACAGTTGCATAGCTGCCTGAGTTGTGCTACCTGTCATTATGGGCAGTTCGCTCAATTCTTCAATTCTTCTACCCTGGAGTTGACTGACAAGGGTTTGTATTGCTTTGCCAATACTGGCTTCGTCAGGTTCGTTGGGTAATTCAACCCCCAATTGCCGTAACGCCTCTCTACCCACTGCGATCGCTTCTAACATTCGACTCTGGGCTGTCTGGGCAGCGATTTGAATTTCGTAAATTTTGATTTTGTCTAAAATTGTCTGCGCCGATTGCAACACCAATCCAGCAAGATGTTCCATACTTTCAAAGTCAGCATTTAAATAGGCAACTTCGGCAGCAGCAATATAGAGATTGAGGGTTAATTCATACTGACTTTGCCAACAGTTGGCTGTGAGTAACTCAATCCCCGTTTGCACATATACCCTTGCTGCGGCGTAAGCTGTAGAATTTCTTGCCTTGATTCCAGCTTTTAAGTTAAGTTGAGCTAATGCTTGGCGATCGCTCACTTGAGTAATTAAGGCTTGTCCTAGATTTAAGTGAAGGATAATATCAAACAGTTTTTCCTCTTGATTCATCTCGGAGAAATTTTCTAGGAGTAACTGTCCGATTTTTAAATGAGTTGCTGTTTTTTTGTCGTCAGGAATCAGTGTATAGGCAGCTTGTTGGACTCGATCATGTAAAAACCTATAAGTAACTGTCATTTGTTCGCTATTTTCTAATGAGATATGCGCTTCACCTTGCCGCAGTGAATCATAATAAAATTTATAAACATCAGTAATCGGTAAAATTAATCCTTCTTGCAACGCTTTCCATAAATAGTCAGCCGTTTCTATCTCTGATTTTTCTAAAACAATTGCCAAAGTAGCTAAATCAAACTGATTGCCAATACAAGCTGCTAACTTCAGAACATTCTGTGTAGATAATGGTAGTTTTTCTAACTGCAATGCCATAAATTCAACTACATCATCTGTAAGCGCTTGCTGACTTACTTGTGTTATGTCACATTCCCAACAGCTTGAGTCAAAGTTAAATTGAATCAGCCTATCTTGATGCAATGTTTTGAGGAACTGGGTAGCAAAAAATGGATTACCTTGAGTTTTTTGATACACTAATTCAGAAAGAGATAATGCCAAAGTTTCTGAACATTTAAGTGTATCAGCAACTAACTGATTCACTTGATTTTGACTGAGGGGAGTTAAAGTGATTGTATTAATCTTTGCTTGGGTTTTGACAATTTCGCTCAAGGTCAACATTAACGGGTGTGCTGGATTGACGAGGCACTGCGTTGGACGGGTTTCCCGGCTTGTTCGCGTAGCATCTCCGACAGGAGAAGCAAGTGCCGTTTCATTATCACGATATGCGCCAATTAAGAAAAGATGACCGGTATCAGCCATTAATAACTCTATTAACTTCAGTGAGGCTGAATCTGCCCATTGCAAATCATCTAAAAATATCACTAATGGATGTTCAGCACTTGTAAAGACTTGGGTAAATTTTTGGAATAATAAATTAAATCTATTTTGGGCAGCTATTCCTGATAATTCTGGCGCTGGTGTTTGTTGACCAATAATTATTTCTAATTCGGGGATGACTTCAATAATTATCTGTCCATTTTCCCCAACAGCTTCTAAAATATTTGTTTTCCATTGCTGAATTTGGGCATCACTTTCTGTTAATAATTGCTCCATTAAATCCCGAAATGCTTGCACAAATGCACTAAAGGGAATATTCCGTTGAAATTGGTCAAATTTCCCTTTGATAAAATAACCGCGTTGTCTAACAATGGGTTTATGAACTTCGTTGACAATAGCAGTTTTACCAATACCGGAAAACCCCGCAACCAGCATCATTTCTGTTGCACCAAGGCTGACTCTTTCAAATGCTTGAAGTAGCGTTTCTACTTCGGTTTCTCGTCCATATAATCTATCGGGGATGATGAAGCGATCGCACACATCCCTTCGTGCAATCTCAAAATCACCAATCACACCAGTTTCTTGTAACTGAGTCAAACAATTCTCTAAATCAAATTTTAATCCTAATGCATTTTGATAGCGATCTTCAGCATTTTTTGCCATCAGTTTTTTGACAATTTCTGATAGTACAGATGGGATTTGGGGATTAATTGTATGTAGTAAAGGCGCTGGCTTGGCAATATGACAATGCACCAATTCCATCGCATCATTTGATAAAAATGGTACTTCACCTGTCAGTAGTTCGTAGAAAGTTATACCCAGAGAATAGAAGTCAGTCCGGTAGTCAATGCCGCGATTCATTCTGCCAGTTTGTTCTGGAGAAATATAAGCGAGTGTTCCCTCTAAAATGTTGGGACTGATGATGGTTTGGGTTTCTCGTGGCAATAAAGATGCAATACTAAAGTCAATTAATTTAACTTGTTTGGTTTCAGGATTAATTAAAATATTGCTGGGTTTAATATCCTTATGAATAATCCGCTCGCGATAGAGTATATCTAAGGTATTGCAGAGTGCGATCGCTATTTCTAAAAACTCCTCTAGAGACGTTGTATGCAATGTCTCTACACGGGTGAAATAATCTTTTAAAGAAATCCCCCCAAAGTCTTCCATCACCAGCGCATAGCCATTTTGGTAGGGTTCTAGGCTATAGGTGGCGATAATTAGGGGTGAGTTGAGATTTTTGGCAATGGTATACTGATTGCGAAACTGTACCAATTCGCCCAAACCCGGATAAGGATTTTTCAGCAGTTTAATTACTACAGGTTTGTGGTCAGTCTCCTGATAACCCCGATAAACTAGGGTTCTAGAACCATTGTAGAGTTGTTCGCTTATTTGATATCCGGGAATACTGGCTAGAGTGCTTACCATATAGCTAAATTCTGAAGACTTTCAGATTTAGTGTTCCCAGATATAGCAATCATAAATCAGCCATGAGAGACAAGATTACTGACAATTTTGATGAAGTCGGGAATCTCTAACTTTTAATTTAGGACTTACGCAAACAATATCTAAAACCCTGATTCTATGGTAGGGGCAATTCATGAATTGCCCCTACAGCGCGTCCTTTTGCGTCAGTCCTATAATTCTTAGAATTTGTGAGAATTATCGAACCGCCAACGCATAGCGTCTCGCAGAGAAGCCGCCCAGAGAAGAAGGAAAGAAGTTTAAGAATTATTGAGGATTGCGATCTATTGAGTTGTTGATAAACGACTGCAAAATTTTACACCGGAAGTTCAATAATAAATTCTGTTCCCTTGCCTATAATTGAGTTACAACTCAATTTGCCATTGTGGGTTTCTTCAATGATTTTTCGAGCGATCGCTAGTCCTAATCCTGTACCTTTGCCCACAAATTTAGTAGTAAAAAAACGATCAAATATTTTTTGTTTAACTAATTCGCTCATTCCATGACCATTGTCAGCAATAGCAACTTTGATATAATTATTACTGATTGAGGTTGTAATTGTAATTTTGCTAGGATTTACTTTTTTTTCTAATATACCTATCCCAGCATTTGACTCATCTAAGGCATCAATTGCATTGGCTAAAATATTCATAAATGCCTGATTTAGTTGACCAGGAAAACATTCTATTTCAGGTAATTTACCGTAGTTTGTAACTACTTCAATCGCTGGACGTTTTTCATTTGCTTTGAGACGGTGTTTCAAAATTAAAATTGTGCTACCAATGCCTTGATGAATATTATATGGCACTTTATAATCTTTGTCGGCACGGGAGAAAGTTCTTAAACTGGTGCTGATATTTTTGAGTCTGTCGCACGCTATAGTCATGGAATCAATTAGATTAGGTAAATCTTCTAAGCTGTACTCTAAGTCGATTTCTGAACGGCCTATAATTTTATCATTTTTATTGGGTAAACTTGCTTGATATAGTTTGAGATATTCAACAATATTAGTAATGATGGGTTTCAGTTGTTGAAGACTGGCGGCAATAAAACCAAGGGGATTATTCATTTCATGAGCCACACCAGCAACTAAATTACCCAGTGCTGACATTTTTTCACTTTTAATTATTTGTAATTGGGCGTTTTGTAAATCAGTTAGCGCTTGCTGTAAATCAAGTTCTGATTGTTTGCGTTGCATAGCCTGTCGATAGGCATCGCTAATATCTCGCATGACAACTACCGCACCAGCTTTGTTACCCCAAGGATCGAAGATTGCTTGTCCGCTAGCTAACAAAATTCTCTTAGAACCATACTTCGGTGCAATGACCATTTCGGCATTTTTGACTATTTCCCCTTGCAAGGCGCGAAACAAAGGAATTTCTGTTGTTGACAGGGGTGTTTGACCATCAGATTGATAGAGATCGAAGTGTTCTGCCCATTCTTCTGCTGCTAATGATTCTACTGGTAAGCCATGAAACTCACGAGTTGCTTTGTTGAATAGGATCAATTTGCCATTAGCATCACAAACAACAATCCCATCTGTAATGTTATGAATAATGGCATTTAAAAACTCTCGTTCCTTGGCTAGAGATGCTTGGGTTTGCTTTAATTGTGCTAGTGATGTTTGTAATGATTGGGATTTTTCCTGTTCTTGGGCATAGAGTCGGGCGTTTTCTAAAGAGATGGCAACTTGAGCGCAAAGCAAGTTTAGTAGTTCGACGCGATCGCTTGTAAATGCTCCGGTTGCTAGGTTATTTTCCAGATATAAAATACCTAACAACTTACCTTGATACAAAATCGGGCTGCATAAGATGCTTTTGGGTTGTTGTTGCTGAATGTAGGGATCGTTGATGAATTGCGGATGCACCCTGCCATCAATAATTACTACTGGTTTTAAGCTGCGTTTGACGATATTAATTAAGCCAACTGGCACATCAACAGAGTCTTCAAGAGACTGCGGGTTGAGCAACATTGGATAAAAATCAACTCTGGCAATTTCCTCGTTCTCTATAGGGCTAAGGGAAAGCTGTGCTAAAGCCTGAATTAGTAAACGACCTGACTCCAAAAACATGAACACACATTTATCGGCTCCGGCATTTTCAATGACGATATGCAGCAATGTCGAGAGCAGTTTTTCGAGTTCGATTTCAGCGGAAAGGGTTTGAGAAGCTTTGAGAATAGCAGCTAAATCTAGAGCAGCAGAAACGCTGCTACTACTGGAATTTGTAGAACTGTTGGAGATTACACCCCCCAAGGCGAAAATAGTTTCGTTAGTGGAGAGGTGAGAATGGGTTGACTTGAGGATGTGGGCGAGTAACTGGGGATAGTGTTTTTCTAGGTTGGCGACTTTGGCTTTAGCACCCCAACGAGCATAGTTATAGTAAGCTTGGGTCATATATGACTGAGCAATCTGCTCTTTGCCCCAGTGGAGGTAAAATTTGGCAGCTAGTTCATTAGCAAGTGCTTCTTCTTGGATGTAGCCTTGTTCTTTGGCTCCTTGGATGGCGCGATCGTAATATTCTATTGCTTCGGCTCGATTGCCCAAGACTCGATACTTTTCGGCTTCCACCAAATCAAATTTGTGGCGAAAATTCATCGGTGCATGGGCTGCCCAGTAGTTGAGTTTTTCTTGGTTAGTAGCGATACATTTCAATACGTGCTGCTGTTCTGGGGCTGAGAGTTGCCCGAACCATCCTAGCTGGGCTAAAGACTCATAGAAATGAAAGACGGGTACATATAAAAAAGCAAGGATAGAATCTAGATATTGTCTTGCTTGCCTAGCCTGTTCTACAGCTTGTTCAAACTCTGAAAACAGATAAGATACAACCAGTTTGTTAATCCACAGCAATGCTAATCCGGTGCGATCGCCAGCTGTTTCAGATAATGAAAGTTGATGCTGTTCATTGTAAGCTGCACCGCTCAACACCACAACATCATCCCCATCCCCGATTAAATTCAGCAGAATTTGTCGATTTAACTGGCAATAGGTTAATGCTAAATTTTGCTTGAGATGCTTGAGCGATTCACAATATCCGGCAACTTCCGACTCTAGTTGCGTTAAGTTCTGTCCAGCAAAATAGGAATAAAAACCGTAGTTATACGCAGAGTAACCCGCGAAAGCCAAATCTCCCACATCTAAGCAACTAGAATAGGCAATCTGTAAGGGGTTTAATAGCTCACGCAGGTGTATTTTCCAATGCCTTGTGTATACATAGACTAATAATAAAGTTTTCCCCTTCAATTCAGAATTTTGATAACGCGATCGCAAGTCGAGGGCTAACTGACCGAATTCATAACCTAATTCAACCTTTCCGAATCCACCACACATCAATATTCCATAAGAGGCATAGCTAAAGGTCGAGGTTGATTCATTACCATACACGACGGACAGATAAACCTTTTTTAAGACCACGAGTAAATACAGCACTGGCCGATACAAATAGGCACAGGGTGCTACCGATGTCAAAATTCGAGCCGCCGCCAGGATGTTTGCATCCACTGCTTCGCTGAGGTTGAGTAATTCGCCAGGTAAGCGTTCTCCAATCACATCTGAGACGCTACGAAAGGCCTCTGCCACGTCTGACTGGGTAGGCGCTGTGGGCAATTCCACTCCCAATTGTTTTAAGATGGCAAGTGCTGCTGCGATCGCTTGGGCAAACTGACCTTGGGTAGTAAATGCCTCAATCTTCACCTCATAAACGCTGATTTGATCTAATGGGGTTTTGGCGTGCTTTAAGACAAGACGGGCAAAATCTACCATCCGATCTAAATCACCGCTTAAATAGGCGGCTTCTGTGGCAACTTGATGGAGTGCTAGGGTCAACTCATACTGATGTTGCCAACTGTTTTGGGCGAGTAACCCAATACCCACCTTGGCATATTTACAGGCAGCAGTGTAGGCGATCGCTGTTTTAGCCTTGCGGCTTGCCATCAGGTTAAATTGCGCCAATGCTTGACGTTCTGCTGGTTGGGCGATCAATTCAGCCGCAACGTTAAGCTGACTGACAATTTCAAAAATACGTTCTTCCCAGTTACTTTGGGGGGTGTTACTCAGGAGTAATTGGCCAATTTTTAGATGAGTTGCCTGTTTTTGCTCCTCTGGGATCAGAAAATATGCTGCTTGTTGGACGCGATCGTGCAAAAATTTATAAATACAGGAGCCAGAATCTAGAATCCAAGAATCGGAAGCAGTAACAGATTCCTCTGACTCTTGATAAATATCATAAATATTATAAATATTACTGTGTGGCAGAATTAATCCTTCTTGCAACGCCTTCCACAAAACCACTGCTGTTTGGGTTTGAGACTGTTCAGAAGCGATCGCCAACGTACTTAAATCAAACTGATTACCGATACACGCCGCCAATTTCAGAATTTCCTGAGTTTTGGGCGGTAACTTTTGCAGTTGAATTGCCATAAACTCAACGACATCATCCGTTAGTCCCAGCGATGTCTGAAGACAAGTTGCTGTGCGTATGGGCATAAGTGCCACATCAAACTGCCAGAAACCTTTATCCCAATCAAAGGTAATTTGTCCTTCCTCATGTAATGCCTTGAGAAACTGGGTTGTAAAAAACGGATTGCCTTTGGCTTTTTGATAAACTAGCTCAGTTAACGGCAGGATAACTTCTGTTGAACAACTCAATGTATCTGCAATTAAATGGTTCACATCAGATTGACTCAAGCTCGTTAGGGTTAAAGTGTTAACCGTCGCCACCTTCTCAATCTCTTCCAGAGTCAGCATTAACGGATGAGCCGCAAACACTTCGTTATTGCGGTATGCGCCAATTATGAACAGATAGCCCTTCAAGGTTTCACCCATCAACAGCTTCATTAAATTGAGGGATGCTGAATCTGCCCACTGCAAATCATCGAGGAACACCACCAAGGGATGCTCTGGTGTGGTGAATACCTGAATAAATTTTACAAATAACAGATTAAACCGATTCTGTGCAGCACTGCCCGATAGTTCTGGTACTAATGCTTGCTTCCCAATAATCTCTTCTAATTCTGGAATTACTTCAATTATCACCTGTCCACTTTCAGATATTGCAGACAGAATTTTGTTTCGCCACTGCTCTAATTGGGTATCGCTTTCGGTGAGTAACTGTCCCATCAAGTCGCGGAAAGCTTGCACAAAGGCAGACAGAGGAATATTGCGATTGAACTGGTCATACTTCCCTTTGATAAAGTAGCCGTTCCACCGGACAATGGGCTTATGTACTTCATTTACCACGGCAGTTTTACCAATGCCGGAGAAGCCAGCCACCAGCATTAATTCTGATGCACCATTAGCAACCCGTCCGAATGCCTCTAGCAGTGTTTCTACTTCCTGTTCTCTACCGTAGAGTTTTTCCGGGATGAGAAAGCGATCGCTGATATCGCGCTGTCCTAAATCAAACCAAGTATGTTTACTGATTGCTTGCCATTGTTCTATACAAGTCACTAAGTCATATTTGAGTCCCATCGCACTTTGATAGCGATTTTCGGCGTTCTTCGCCATCAATTTCCGAATAATTTCCCCCAACATCAAGGGGATTTGCGAGTTGAGATTACAGACAGAATTAGGCTGTTTAGCGATATGGCAGTACACCAACTCCATCGGATCGGGAGATGCAAAAGGCAGTTGTCCGCTCAGTAGTTCAAAGAAAGTTACACCTAATGAATAGAAATCGCTGCGGTAGTCAATCCCTCGGTTCATCCGTCCAGTTTGTTCTGGCGACAGATAGGCCAGTGTTCCCTCCAGTCCTTTAAGACTTTGAATTTCCTGGGTTTCTCGTGGTAGAAGTGAGGCAATACTGAAGTCAATTAGCTTAATTTCTCCGGTTTCAGGATGAATCAGGATGTTGGCTGGCTTGATGTCTTTGTGAATGACGCGCTGTTGATGCAACTGGTGTAGTGTGTCTATTAGTTGTAGTGCAATGGGAAGAAATTGCTCTAAAGTTAGTGGTCGTCTTTGGGTAAATTCTCGTAAGGAAATGCCACCAAAATCTTCTAGCACTAGGGCATAGGCGTTGCCATAGGGTTCTAAGCTGTAGGGTTTGATGATGCTGGGAATATCTAGGTTTTTAGCGATCGCATACTGATTACGAAACTGGATTAATTCGCTAAAACTGGGATATTCTCGTTTTAAGAGCTTGATGACGACTGCCTGGCGATCGCATTGTCTTGTTGCCCGATACACTTGGGTGCGAGAACCTGAATATAATTGCTCTATAATTTCGTAGCCAGCGATCGTTACAGTTCCATCAACTTTTGCGCTCATATTTTTACCAGAATTCCTTGTCTAACCTAGAATTCCACAGACAACATCTTACTTAATTTATATCTTGCACCAGTATCAAAAACAACTATAGTTTATTGGGCATTGGGAAAGAAACTTGTTAAATAATTCTCCCTTGTCTCCCTTGTCCCCCTGCCCCTGCCCCCTGCCCCCTGCGCCCTAAATAAGGGGCTGTATTTGCAGCAAAGCTGGTAAATCTAGAGAAGTGAGGTGTTGATAGGCTTGATCTATGACATGCTTACCCCTGAGAAAACCTGTATTTGCTCCGGGACAAATGTAGCAGAGAGTTTCTGGTGTGAAACGTTCTAACAAAAAGTGAAGACTCTTAATTTGTCGCGGCCAGTGAAAAGTTTTTGCTGTCCGTAATGGTACTGGTTCACCCTTCTGATTAGGAACTAAATGGCGACCAGAAAACAATATACCTCCAAGCTCACTATAGTATAGGCAAGATGAGCCAGGAGAATGACCTGGTGTCCAAATAACTTGGACTGCTGCATCAAGAGTGAATTCCTGACTAAAAGTAGTTACGGTTAAGCCTGGTAATAAATAAGCTTCTTGTTCTTGCATCAGCACCTCGCAGCCAAAGGTTTGCTGAAATTCAGGAGTCTTGCCAATAGCGCCTCGATGGGTAAGAAACAACCAACGCACGCCTCCATGCGCTGTTAAAAAATCTTGATTTGTTTGGCCTAATGCAGGGCAATCTATGAGGATATTGCCTTCATTTCTTACAATAAAATAAGAGGTTCCCCCTAATGTGTCCCGATTGGGTGGAAAAGCAAAAATGCTCTCTTGTGCGAAGTCCGATTGCAGAAAACTTCTGCTAAGAACTTCGTCAGGGAAGACAGCCCGTGGTGGCTTAGTTGTATGACTTGGCATTTGTGGTAAAGGGCACATGATCAAAGAACCGAAACTGAGGAGTTGTAGACAATCTGGTTACAGTCGGGAAATTCTCAAGAATTAAAACTTGAGCATTAATCCAGTGCTGTTAACTGTTGTAAAAAAATTGGGATTTGAGGTCTGCCTTGTAGTTAATGCTATGGTGCTGAAGCTACTGGTGGGGCGTTTTGTCAAAATTACTGAAGATAACATGGCATTTTGGTTTTTGTTTATTCTCCTACTGGGGCTAGCTACTTATCTAATGGTGCAGCACAGCGTCGCTCACATCACTCGGACGCCAGTATGGTTGTTGTGGCTGGTTTTAATGACACCAGCATTGTTGTTGAGTGGATGGACGCTGATGTATGGGACTAAACAACCTCCCCCACCAGGGTTAATCCTCTCGTGCTTATTTGTCTGCACACTGTTGTACTTGATATTGTTTCAATGGGGGCGGAGAGTGTCGAGTGATACACCGACTCCAGCCCAAGCCCCAGAATCACAGCCGACTATCCAGCCTACCCCCGAACCAATAGTGCGTCCCATTGAGCCGACAGAAGAAACTCAACTGCGAAATTGTTTTCCTTGGTCTGTATACTACGTCCAAAATATTGAGTATCGTCCACAATCCGTAATTTGCCGCGGTCAGTTGCGAACTAAAGCCAGCAACGCCTACCAGCAGATTAAGACTAATATTGAAGCACAATTTGGCGATCGCTTTCTGCTGATTTTTCAAGAAGGTTTTAATGGCAAACCTTTCTTTGTGCTAGTTCCCAATACTCAGGCTGCTAAAGATAGAAATACACCACGACGCGACCAGGAACGCTTAACTAGACCAGGATTAGCACTTCTACTATTAGTAGCTACTTTGATAACTACTACCTTCGTGGGTGTAGGAATTGCTGGTGCTTCTCTTCCACCTCTATCGGAAACTAGCTCTTTGTTGAAATTTTTATCTAACCCAGATGTCCTATTGAAAGGATTACCTTATGCCTTGGGACTGATGACTATTTTGGGTATTCATGAACTTGGCCATTATTTGACAGCTAGATCCTACAAGATTCGTTCGACGTTGCCTTACTTTATTCCCGTGCCTTTTTTCTTGGGAACTTTTGGTGCATTTATTCAGATGCGTAGTCCTATTCCCAACCGCAAAGCTTTATTTGATATTAGTATCGCTGGCCCAATTGCCGGATTTGTCATAACCTTGCCCTTACTAATATGGGGCTTGGCTCATTCTGATGTGGTTCCCCTCATTGAAGAAAAAACCCGATTTTTGAATCCTAATGCCCTGAATCCAAAGTATTCCATTTTACTCGCCTTCCTCTCGAAGCTAGCCTTGGGTAGTCAGTTAACAGCAAAATCAGCCCTTGACCTGCATCCAGTTGCAGTAGCTGGTTTTTTAGGATTAATTGTCACAGCCTTAAATTTAATGCCTGTGGGACAATTAGATGGAGGCCATATTGTTCACGCAATGTTTGGTCAACGAACTGCGATCGTCATTGGTCAAGTTTCTCGCTTACTATTGCTATTACTTTCTTTAGTTCGGGAAGAATTTTTGATGTGGGCGATTATCTTATTATTTATGCCGTTGATTGATGAACCTGCACTGAATGATGTCACTGAATTGGATAACAAACGTGACATTGGGGGATTACTGGCAATGGCTTTGTTGATTGTAATTATTTTGCCATTACCGCAAGCGATCGCTAACTTTTTGCAAATTTAAATAGTATCAACGCAGCCAGAAAAATATATCTAGATTTTTCCCAACTATGGAATTAACCATAGCTTGGTGTTTTTTATTGAAATAGAATTTGGAATTATTCTTCAATAATTTCAATGTTCAATATTAACTGGTTTTTTATAGAACCAGATGCTTCAATGGGGAAGCAACAAATGAGAAATAAGGAACTATGCCACAGAAAGCAGCAGCTTTAAAGTTTGTGATTTTACTTGGTTTTGTTAGCCTTTGTGCTGATGCAACTTATGAAGGCGCACGTAGCATTACAGGGGCTTATTTGCAAGTTTTAGGAGCTAGCGGTACTGTGGTAGGTCTGGTAGCTGGGTTTGGGGAATTGATTGGTCATGGCTTGCGCCTAGCGATCGGTTATCTCAGTGACCAGACACGCAAATATTGGGGAATTACAACTTTAGGTTACATTTTGAACACCGCAGTTGTACCATTTTTAGCCTTAGCCGGTAGATGGGAAGTCGCCGCCGGTTTGATGATGGCTGAACGCACTGGCAAAGCAATTCGGACTCCGCCACGGGATGCCCTACTTTCTCACGGTGCGAGTCAAATCGGCAGAGGTTTTGGCTTTGGATTACATGAGGCAATGGATCAAACTGGTGCAGTTATGGGGCCTTTGGCTGTAGCTGCAATGATTTATTTCCAAGGAGAGTATCGCAATGCCTTTACTATTTTGATTTTCCCTGCCGTTTTGGGATTGATCGTATTGATTGTTATACAATTTATTTATCCAAATCCCGGTGATTTTGAAGTCGAAATTGAGACAAATCAAGAAGAAAAATTACCGCGAATATTTTGGATTTATCTAGGTGCTGTAGCAATTATTGCCGCCGGATATGCCGATTTTCCCCTGATTGCCTTTCATTTCCAAAAGCAGGATATCGCTTCAGGACAAACAATCCCTCTATTTTATGCTGTCGCAATGGGAGTAGATGCGATCGCAGCGCTAATATTTGGATATCTATTTGACCGGACTGGTATTTCTATTTTGATAGTTGCAGCCTTCCTTTCATCTTTATTTGCGCCATTGGTATTTTTAGGAAATACCCAACTTGCCCTTTTAGGAATAGCATTTTGGGGTATAGGAATGGGAGCGCAAGAATCAATTTTGAAAGCTGCGATCGCTGGGATGGTTCCAAAGAACAAGCGTGCTACAGCTTATGGAATTTTTAGCACTGGCTATGGTTTATCCTGGTTTTTAGGTAGCGCTTTAATGGGCTTTTTATACGATCGCTCAATTACAGCACTAATTGTCTTTTCATCCACAACTCAACTACTAGCAATTCCTTTCTTTGTTTGGGTGAAATTGCACGTCAATACCTCAAATAGTTTACCAGAAGCAATTACCAGTCAAGACATAGTTTAACTAAACCCTGATTTTCAGCTAGGGGCAATTCATGAATTGCCCCTACAGTCTGTAATTTTACATCAGATCCCCGACTTCTTTAAGAAGTCGGGGATCTCGTTGTTCACTAATGATTTAAGATTACTATATTACACAACTAACTCGATACTGAATTAGCCGCCTCGGAAGCCTTCGCCGCAGGAGGAAAACCACCCATACGAATCTCAGAAGTGAAAGAAGTAGTACTAAATCCACCAAAACTTTTGAGGACATTTACCCGCATTCGTAAATTGGGGCTAGCAAACCACAGGCGTTCCTCTAACCAGATGTTCTCATCTTCTATGGTTACGATCAAGGCATCATCACTGTCAAATTTATACTGTCCGGCAACTGGAGTTTTATTAGTATCAACTATTTCCCGCAGTAACTTACCTTGCCCTGGATTATCTGCATCAGGTACTGAAACTAACACAGTTGAACCACTGTGTTTTGGTTGATCCTTTTCCATTGTGCCATTCCAGTTAATTTTGATCGCACAAGAAGCGGAACTAGGATTAATTTTGTACTGTTGACACAGTTTGATCGCTTCTGGAGCATCTGCTGCCAGTGTCTCAATGATGATGTCTGACTTACTATTTTCAGATTCATTCAAAGCCAAATGTTGACTAGTTCTATGAGAAAACCATTTACCAGTACTTAACTGAAAAAACTCTTCAATATTCATGAATCAAATTACCCTGCATCAAAATGCTAAAATTCCCACTTGATTATTAAAAGGTAGCAAGAGGCTCTAATATTATTAAGCTTGATTGCCTATTTCCTCAAGCTGCTTGAGGCCAATTCTAGCTGCCTCAGCAACGTTGAAATGATTGTCTTTTTCTAAGTATTTTAAAGCTGAGATACTCTTGGGAGTGGGAAGATTACCCAAGGCTTCTGCCAAACGCTGTCTGACTAACCAATCATCTGATTGAGCGAAGCGCAGGATCTTATCGACAGAATCAATATCTTTAATTTCTCCTAGTGCAGAAATTGCAGCTTGTTGCAACACTACTTCTTTGCTATCCAATGCCTGAAGAAGAATTTGACGGGCCCGAGGGTCTTTAATGTTACCTAGAGAAACGGCTGCACTAAAGCGTACTAGCCAATCAGTGTCTTCATAAAATGCCCGTGAAAGCACTTCAAAGGCTCTGGCATCGCCCAAATATCCTAAAGCACCAGCAGCATCAGCGCGGATGCCATAATCGGGGTCATTTTCGAGAATTTTGACCAAAATTGAATAACATTCTGCCGTTGGCTTGATTCCGAGGGCAAATATTGCCATCGATCGCAGTTGCAAAGATTCGTCATCGAGTACCTTTTTAATCAAAGGGACTGCATCTTCTGGAGAAACATGACGCAGATTGGCAAGAGCTACCATGCGATCGCGTAAGTTCGGACTTTCTAACTGAGTAGAAATTTCTTCTAAGCTGAGAGCTGCCATTTAGTTCAAAGCGTTTTCTTTACTTATCTTAATTTACCCGATCCTTTCATCAGGCTGTCACCATCGTGAAGTAGGAGTTTGGCGACTTTACAAAATGGCTCAATTATGAGTGAAAAATAAACAAATGTTACTTTTCGCGAGATTGTGTAGGTGCTATGGAATTTGCTAATCACATGAGGTACATGATAGGCCTCTCCTTGCTCGTCTAAGTGCGTATGAAAAAATATTTATGTCATTGCGAACGAAGTGAAGCAATCCCAAAGGCTTGGGATTGCTTCGTTTCGCTATCTCTACGAGACGCTACCGCGAACGCTCTACTTGCAATGACAATGTATATTTAATTTTGCATAACTACTTGCGATGTACACACAAGTATTGCCGCAGCCATATTTTTATTAATAAATCTCGCAGCGCGTTTTTATCCCGCCTCGGAATTCATTCCGAGTCTCATAGCGAAAGTCCACTCAAGTGGACTGAATTGATCGTTTAGTCCACTTGAGTGGACTTTCGCTATTAGCCCTGAACTGAAGTTCAGGGCGGGATATCGGTCAACGTGAAAGTTTCTTTTCGACTTGTGTTTCTGAGGGGATGCTGTTGGCGAAATATTTCTTCACATTGCCAACAAAGGAAGCGCGATGTCTGGAAGATGTTGAATTTTGTCTTAGAAATAGCTTTTTGGGTGATTTAGAGACTGTCAACCAAAAATTTTAGCTCTGCAATCATTTTATCTAAGGCTTTTTGCGCTGTTTTATAACCAGAAGCCTGCCGCCCCAACTTTAATTCAAATAAAATGCGATCGCGTATCGCATCAAAATCCACAATGTCATAAATAAAAGTAACGGCGGAGCGTTCCTTCTGCGCGGAATTTTCTTTTTGAAGATTTTGGACTTGTGCTTTTAGTCTCTCTAAGTCCATCTCATATCGTGTAATACTTGGAAGAGGTTCTGAGACATCCCATGTATTACATGGCGAAAGATCCTTTTGAATTATTTCCTCCAGATAATCTGCCCTGGTTAATCCTAAGCATTCAGAGGCAATACCTAATTTCTTCCAAGTATCGTCTGTTAGTCGCAAAGAACGTACTTCACGATAGTCATCATTCTTCAGCGTAAACTTACCTTGAATATCCCTTTTCATCTTTTTCATAAGTCCTGCATCGATGTAATACATGGATATTGTAGAAAAAACTCAAACAAAAATCAACCGTGTATTACATGGGAAGCTTTTGAGAAAGCTATGGGTGTTCGTTGTCTTTACGTGACAGCAAGTGCAGCAAACCGCGATGTTCTGGTCGTGGCGTGAGGTATACCATTTAACCAAGAAACCATGCGAACAACATTGATGGCAACAGAGGTGATTTGGTGCTGTAACCGGACTTTTGGTAGATTGCGGTAACGTGCTTGCCGTAAACCAAAAGCATTTATTCCTTGCGACAAAGTTCCTTCAACACCAGCACGGGTATTGTAACGCTCTTTCCACTCATCAGTTTCCTGCTGTTTACGGATAGTTTGAAGGATCTGGTGTTCTTCTTGTGGGCGCAATCTTAATTTTCTTGGCTCACTTTCATTTTTTGATTTGATACACAAATGCCTAAAATCACAACGGCGGCAGACCTTGGAGGGAAACTTCACGTTAATTCCTGAATTACCCCAATTATCAATTGCAGGAGTCCAAGTTGTACTTTTTTGTCCTTGAGGACACGTAACTGTTTTTGCTGACCAGTCAACTGTAAACTTGCTTATGTCATACCCACCTGGTGTTTTCGCTTGCCAACTCACATTTGGGCGTACTGGGCCAATCAGTTCTATATCAAAATCAATTTTACTTTTTACCAGTAATTCACTATCTACGTATCCTGCATCTACGATATGTTCTTTTGGAGATAAGCCTTTTGCTTCAAGAGATAAATGAATTGGTTGTGTTTGGTCTACATCGGATAGATGGGCTTGGGTCGTCTCCACATTTGTAATTAAATGGACATCGTTAGCATCACAAGTTTCCGTAATGTGTACCTTGTACCCAGTCCAAGTCTGGGTGCGTTTGTTACCATAACGGGCATCAGTATCATAAGGAGAGTCAAAATGCTGCCCTGCCGGGGGTAAATCTGCTGCGTTACGCCAACATAATTTACCTGGTTCATGTTTCAGAGGTTTTAACATGGGTCGTCATTCCGATAACTCTCTGCAAGAATCTAGAAATAACACAATATTGCTGGCATCACCTACCAACGCGATACCCAAGGATTCACGGGAGCGATCGCTAGTGCTGGGGTCGTTATCCAGAGTTTAATTTGGTATATTCAGAAGGGAACAGTTTTCAGTGTGCAAACTCAGGGACGGGCGGAATCTATTTTGATGTCTCTACCACCTTTTGCACGCTGGGAATATTGCTACGCCTAGTGTCCCGTAGAAAAAGAAAGGTATCGTCTGTTAATCTGCGGCCAATTCACCACATTCCACCAATTATTTAAATACTCAGCCCGACGGTTGCGATATTTTAGGTAATAAGCATGTTCCCACAGATCGTTACCCATAATCGGATATAAACCGTCTGTAATCGGGTTATCTTGATTGGCGGTAGTCACAATCTGGAGTTTATTTTGAGGATTGCGTACTAGCCAAACCCAACCACTACCGAAGCGAGCGGTACCTGCCGCGTTAAACTGTTTTTTAAAGGCATCAAAACTACCAAAAGTTTGGTTAATTTCTTGAGCGATCGCTCCTGATGGTTCTCCACCACCTTCGGGACTCATAAGTTGCCAAAAAATCGTGTGGTTCAAATGACCACCGCCGTTATTACGCACCTTTGTCCGAATATCTTCAGGTACACTATTCAAATCCAATAGTAGAACTTCAACACTTCTTTTTTGCAAATCTGGATACTGCTTCAATGCATCATTTAAGTTCTTGACGTAGCTAGCATGGTGTGCATCATGATGCAATTTCATCGTTTCAGCATCAATAGCTTTTCCTAGTGCCCCATAAGCATAAGGCAATGGTGGTAGCTGTGCGGGAAAAGCAGTTAGTGTCCTATTAGGATAAGCTACACGGGAAAACGGCCTAGCAGCCGTTGATGCAGCCGGAGAAGATTGTGCCTCAGCTATTGGTACTGGTTCATGAGAAATTAGCAGAATTGTCAGTACAATTGTTGTGAAGAAAAAAACTATTGTTTTGCGCCAAAGTTTTATCATAAATTATAGCCTCAAAATCAATTATTACTGGCTTGTCATTTGATCGTGTACTGTTGTTTTGGAGTCTAATCAAACTAAGTATATATCTTACCTTAGTTATCATTAGCTAAGAATAATTTTGTAGCAAAAAATCCTCGTAACTCACTGTAAAAATTTAAGATGTTACGTTAAAAATTTTCCCTTCTTGAGCTTATTTTTCGATTTTAATCTGTCTGTAGATAGATGCAATGTTACGAGCATCATCAATACCACGATGATGTGTACCTTTCAACTCTATCCCCAGTTCATCGAGAGCTTGTGCCATGCCAAATTTTTTAGACACGCCAATATATTCTGAAAATTCCTCTTTGATATTTATATGTTCTGAAGTAAAAGGATAAGGAAAATTATGAAACGCACAATCTTGAATAAATTGCTTTTTGTCGTAATTACCCCAAGAACAAAAAATATGATTAGGAAATGAATACATCCATTCTTTGAATCGAGAAATTGCCTCGATAAATTTTGGTGCTTCGTCAACATCTTGCTGCCGAATACTAGTTAATTCGGTACAAAAACCTGTCAGTTGTGGATGTCTCACAGGTCGAATGAATTGCTGAAATTCTGAATCAATTTCCCCCGTTGCTCGATTGAGCATCACTGCACCGATTTCAATGATTTCCATTTCGTGACGAGGAATAGTCTTACTGTCACAGCAGGTAGCCTCTAGATCGACTATTAGATAATAGTGGGATATTTTAGTTTGCATATTAAGTAATAGATATTGGCAACTATTTCGGAAAACTGACACAAGATATTACATAATTAGTTATTGTATACTACAAAAGTGTAATGCTTCCAGCTTTTTTATCTATAAGACTTACGCAAAATATCTCTCAAACTCTCATTTCTCCGTGTCGCGCCAGTTGCTACAAGTCCGGGAACCGCAAGGGCACACTGGCAACTCTATTGCCTCTGCGGTTCATTTTTTCATGATTTTGCGTAAGTCCTGATCTATTTGAACCACAAGCCCCTGTAGGATTGCATATTTATGTGCGAGTACTATGCTTAGAGAAAGGGAATTTAGATTGACGAGAAAGGTTTAACCCAACGAAGTTTAATAGCGGTATCAAGAGCGATCGCAGCAAGCACAAACCATAATATACTTTCAACAGGCATGACCACAAAAGGCCAAATTGTGCTATGAGAATTCCACCCAAGTTCTATTTGAGTTAATCCCCGCACCAAGCCAAAGGCTAGAACACCACCGGCTTTGAGTTGGGGATTTTTATCTGAGCGGATAATATAGCGGTAAGTGACACCAAATAGTAAGCCAATAAAAGTTGCAACAGCACCACTCACGCACAAGCGCCAGTTAATATCACTGTGCAGACTCGCGAGGATCTGAAAATACTTTGCTAGTACAAAAGTATTCAAGAGACTGACAAGCACAAAAGCAAAAGACACAGATAAACCTCCAACTATTCCAGCCTTGAAGGATTCTATGCGTTCTGCCATTAATTGAGGATCTAAAGTTGGATTCACTCTTTATAGAAATTAGATATTAGGGAAATTTCTCCCCATATCTAGAATGATAAATTCTAAAGCAGCTTTGTAATTAATTCAATGTTGCTATTGGATGGGAATTTTGATGATAAACTCGGTTCCTACACCTGCTTGAGAAGTTACATCTAATACACCATTGTGTTTCTCTACAACTATTTCATAAGCGATTGACAAACCAAGTCCAGTGCCTTTCCCAACTGTTTTTGTAGTAAATAACGGTTCAAATAAGCGTTTTTTCAGCCGTTCAGGAATACCAATTCCATTGTCAGCAATCCGAATTACAACCAATTTTTCCGAATCTATTTCTGTGACAATTTTAATCTGAGGAATTAGATTCCTCATTTTGCCTTCCATTATAGCTTCATCAAGTGCATCAATTGCATTTGCCAGAATGTTCATAAATACTTGATTCATCTGACCTAAATAGCAATTTACCTCTGGTAATACTCCATAACTTTTAATAACTTCAATACCGGGACGCTCGCCATTAGCCTTGAGGCGGTGTTGCAAAATTATTAGTGTACTATTTAGTCCTTGGTGCAAATCAGCAGATATTTTTGTATCATTATCCGAGCGAGAGAAATTGCGGAGTGAATTAGAAAGATTTTGAATTCGTTCACTTCCTAGCTGGAGTGAGTTCAAAATTTTTACCATATCTTCGAGAACGAAGTTTAAATCCAAGTCCTCAATAGCAGTGGTAATTTTGGCTGTTGGCTTGGGATACTCTTGTTTATACAGTAAAAGTAACTCAGTTACACCTGCAATATATTCTTCCAATGGTGGAATATTGCTAGAAATAAAGTTGATGGGATTGTTGATTTCATGGCCAACACCAGCAATTAACTCTCCCAGTGTTGATAGTTTTTCTTGCTGTACCAGTTGGACTTGAGCTTGTTGCAAAGCTTTGGTGCGATCGCTAACTTGTTGTTCTAAAGATTCAGTCAATTTTTTGAGTTGCAAATGTACGCGCACTCTCGCAATGACTTCTTCTTGGGCAAAGGGTTTCGGGATATAGTCTACTGCACCAAGGGAAAATCCCTTGGTTTTGCTTTCCGTATCCGCTAAGGCAGTGGTGAAAATAATTGGAATGTTTTGGGTGAGAGGATTGGCTTTGAGGCGACGACAAGTCTCAAAGCCGTCAATACCCGGCATTTGTACATCCAGCAAAATCAACTCTGGTTGATTGCGTTCAGCCTGAGCGATCGCAGTTTCTCCATCGACTGCAACACGGAAACGAAAACCTTCACTATTAAGGGCGGCACACAGGACAGATAAATTTGTCGGATTATCATCCACAATTAAAATAAATTCGTTATTCGGGGGTTTGGTCATGATGAATTGGAAATTAAAATTTAACTTAAATTAATTGATGGATTCTTCAATAAACGTTTCCAAACGTTTGAGTTGGAAATTACTAGCAAGCTGCATGAGTTGCTGAGAAAAAATGTTTAGCTTATCATTAGATGCAGCAAGTTTTTCAGCCAGTTCTAAAATATTCTGAATATCGCCATCTTGTGCTAGTTCGAGTAATTCTTGCAAAACCTCTTTGCCAGGATAAATCATCTGATTTTTTTGATTAAACCCAACTGGAGAGATTTTTTTAATAGCGTCTACATTAGCGTCAAAAATCCACTCCAGTTGCAAAAACTGTCGGAGCATTTCTAGCAGATTTTCAGCTTCTACAGGCTTTGGTAAAAATGCATCTGCACCAACATCAATACTTTTGTGTTGATCGACTGCAAATACACTTGCTGACGAAGCGATGATTGGAATTTCTTTAAATGCCCTAGACTGACGCAAACGATGAATGAATTCAAATCCATCCAATATCGGCATCACCAAATCAGTGATAATCATGTCTGGTTCGTGGGCTAGAGACTGTACCCATGCTTCTTGACCATTATTAGCTTCTACAACAGTAAATCCAACCGGCTCTAGTAAATTTACAATTACCGATCGGTTTTCCCATTTATCATCCGCAATCAAGATGGTGCGCCTTTTTCCTTGATAACCAATAATAGTTCCCTGCTCAACTACTCTAGAAACTTTTGCCCAGTCTTTAGATTCTGACAATTTTGCTTCAAACCAAAAAGTGCTACCTTTACCAAATTCACTTTGTACCTGAATTTGACCACCCATCAACAAAACAATTTTTTGGCTGATTGCTAATCCTAAACCTGTACCTTCAGATTGTCGTTTCTGACTCCCCACTTGCTCAAAGGGCTGGAAGATTTTCTCAGCTTGTTCAGGGCTTATACCCGTGCCAGTATCTATTACCTCAAAGCGAATTTTGTAGTTAGTTTTTCCATTAGTATTTGATTCTTGCTCAACTACCTGAGCGTTGAAGGTGACACTGCCTTGATTAGTAAATTTCATGGCATTACTAAGCAAGTTAATTAGTACTTGCCGCAAGCGTTTTTCATCAGCATGAATACCAGTTGGTAAATTAGGATCGAGTTCGACGTGAAAGGCGATGACTTTTTGTTCTGCTCGGATGCGGCAAATTTCAGTCACACTATCTATAAAGGCAGGTAAGTAGAAATCAACAGGATACAATTCCAACTTTCGGGCTTCTATCTTGGAGAGATCCAGAACATCATTAATTAAGGTTAAAAGATGAGAACCACATTGATAAATAACACTGAGTCCCTTGCGTCCTTTTTCACTCAAAGATTCTGTGCGTTGGATAATTTGTGTATAGCCCAGGATGCCGTTAAGAGGTGTGCGTAGTTCATGACTCATATTAGCGAGAAATTCACTCTTGGCTTGGTTGGAATTTTGAGCTACTTCCTCCGCAAGGCGTAGTTCTTTCTCAATACGCTTGCGCTCAACAATTTCAGTTGAAAGGACTTGATTAATAGCTTCTAACTGGGCTGGGCTGGGTAGTGTCAGAGCTTGAGGCATGAGGTAAAGTAACGCAAATGCCGTGTATATGGAAATAATGGCAGTTAAAGCTTTTAAAGTACCTGCAATCCAGTAGTCTGGATGCCAAAGCGTCCAAATATCCATTAAGTGTCCAGTACCGCAAGCAATAATAAAAGCACCAAATAACAAAAAGACTCCATTGAAAGGAACGTCTTTGCGCTTGGAAATAAAGTAAATCAGTAGGAAGGGAATAGAGTAATAAGCCAGAGCGATCGTCGCATCAGAAATAATGTGGAGCCAAACTAATCCAGTTTGCCAGAGATAACAATGTCCGTGGGGAATAAAACCGTTGGATTGGAAAGGATAGTTAAAAAATGTTGGCATGATTACTAGGGGTTGGTAGATTTGAAATATATACCCGTAACCCTAGTATTCCCAAACCATCTAGTTGAGAAAGCGCGATCGCTATTTTTTTACATTAGTCTTTATTAATTAGAACTTACGCAAAAGGACACGCTGTAGGGGCAATTCATGAATTGCCCCTACCATAGAATCAGGGTTTTAGATATTGTTTGCGTAAATCCTATTCATACTTTAAGTACCAGATTATACCGATTCTCCCTGAGATTGCACTTAATTATTACTCCTTCTCTCTTCTCTACGAGAAGCTACGCGATGGCATACTTGGCGTACTTGGCGGTTCGTTTCATAATTAAGTGCATCTTCATAGCGAATTGGTATTACCAAGAAAAGATGGTATCTCCTTTGCGATCGCATACCAAAGTTACAATGTAATTTATAAAAAAAATCTCAGCCTACCCAATCCCTGTATGATAAATATTAGAAACCTTTTGTAATTATTTGAAAAGCGAGACTATGGAGATTTTGACACTAGGTTGGGTAGCGCTGTTAGTTGTGTTCACTTGGTCAATTGCAATGGTAGTTTGGGGACGTAACGGACTATAGAGGTATTGTGGAAAGTCCATTTTTGAGTATTTTAACAATAGTAGCCGTAGTACTGCTCGTAGTAGTCACCGGTGGAATTGGTTATTTGACTGTGGCGGATTGGCGCGATCGCCGTCGCCGAGATGAAGAAAAACGCACCAGCCGCAGCGCCACTCCCAAGCGGCGATAATCTTCTCGTGGTTGAAAAATGTTTATGTAGGGACACGATAGTATCGTGTCCCTACATTGTTTTTTGGCATTTGTAGAAAATAATTGTTACCTTTGCGATCGCTAGGGGAATCATGAGATAGAAGAATTTCAATATTTAAAGTCCCACTGGGAATGGAAAACTCCTCTAGTAGTCAACCCATAGAACCAAATTCAGAACAGCAAGAGTCTCATTCAGATGTAACATTCTCCTTACCTCAGAATGAGCAACAAAAAGCCTTGTCTGGAGTTATAGCCCGCATCCGCGAGTCTCTAGATATAGACGCGATCTTCAAAATTACAGTCACTGAAGTCCGCCAACTTCTGAAAACCGATCGGGTTGGCGTGTTTCGCTTCTATCCTAATTTGGCATGGGAAGGGGAATTTATCTATGAAGATGTGGCAACAGAATGGGATTCGGCACTAGCAGCTAAATTGCGCGACCATTGCTTTGGTGAAGAATTTGCAGTTTTATATCAGAAAGGTCGAATTAGAGCAATACCTGATATTTATCAAGTTAATGCTAGTGATTGCTACATCCAGATTCTGGAAAGATTCCAAGTCCGTGCAAATATAACCGCCCCCTTAATAAAAGGTAAAGATTTATGGGGATTGTTGTGTATTCATCAGTGTAGTAGTCCTCGCCAATGGGAAGCATCAGAAATTGAGTTTGTGCAATTAATCGCCGAACATCTAGGAGTTGCTTTACAGCAAGCAGATTACCTAGAACAGGTAAAACTACAATCAGCACAACTAGCACAAGCAAAAGCTAGAGAAAAAGCAGCCCAATGGCAGAAAATTATCGCCATCACCATTGAGAAAATTCGCCAGTCTCTAGACTTGGAAAGTATTTTCCACACAACCACCGGAGAACTTAGGCAGCTGTTAAATGCCGATCGCGTAGCTATTTATCGCTTCCATCCCGATTGGAGTGGTGAATTCGTGTTTGAATCAGTGGCAGAGGGTTGGACTTCCCTCATAGATGAACAATTGCAGCGCCCGGAATTGAGTGAAAACGTCAGTGAATGTAGTGCCAAAGATTTAGCTAAACCCCCAGTAGCTGACACCTACTTACAAGATACCGAAGGTGGTAGCTTTAGTGATTGTGAAGTATACCGCATTTGCAATGATATTTACAATTCCGGCTTTAGCGACTGCTACATTAAAATTTTAGAAATTTATCAAGCAAGAGCCTATGTAATCATTGCCATTTACCACGGTCAGAAACTCTGGGGATTGCTAGCAGTCTACCAGAACAGTGGAACCCGTGATTGGCAAAAAGATGAGGTTTACTTGCTTACCCAAGTGGGAACGCAATTAGGTGTGGCTTTGCAGCAAGCGGAATTTATCCAACAAATGCAAATCCAAGCAGCAGAAATTAGTAAAGCTGCGGAAAGGCAAAGGGCATTAGCGAACACCGTAGAAAAAATTCGTCAGTCTCTTGATATTGAAGCCATCTTTAAAACCACAACTCAAGAAGTCCGGCGGCTATTAGAAGTGGAACGAGTTGCAATTTACCGCTTCTATCCTGACTGGAGTGGCGAATTTGTTGCTGATTCCATTGTTGATGGCTGGACACCAATGGTTAAGCCCCAGCCAGTGACAGAAGGCGTTTTTGTCCAAGGAAAGCAAGCGGGTAAGTATCCACGCAATGAAGCTTTCGTACCAATTTCTCAGGGCGAAAAGTTGTGGGGATTGCTAGTAGCTTATCAAAACTCCCAACCCCGTTATTGGCAAGATGAGGAAATTAACTTATTGGCGCAAGTTGGCGTTCAATTGGGGGTAGCATTACAGCAAGCTGAGTCATTGAAACAGATGCAGGTACAGGCCCAAAAATTAGCTAAAGCCGCCGAACGAGAACGGAAAGCAGCCCAAAGGGAAAAGGCATTAGCCGCAACGGTGGAGAAAATTCGCCAGTCTCTTGATATTGACACCATTTTTGCTACTAGTACAGAAGAAGTCCGGCGGTTATTGGAAGTCGATCGAGTCACAATCTATCGATTCCGGGCTGATGGGAGTGGCGAATTTGTTGCTGAGTCTTTAGCCCAAGATTGGATACCAGTAAGAGACATTTTACCTACTATGTCTACAACAGGCTACGCCTACGCAAGTAACTACTTGCAAGAACCCGAAAACGGAGATTTTGCTAATGGTAAAAGTATTGTCATTAAGGATATTTACAGCACCGATGATTCTATTCCTTATATTGTCATGCTTGAGCTAATGGAGGCTAGGGCATATATGATTGTGCCGATTTTTCAGGGTGATAAACTTTGGGGATTACTAGCAGCTTATCAAAATATCAAACCCCGTGATTGGCAAGAAGATGAGGTAGATTTGCTGATGCAGATTGGTACTCAATTAGGAGTAGGACTTCAGCAAGCAGAATTACTTGCACAAACTCAACGCCAGAAAGAAGAAATCACCCAGACTCTTAAAGAATTACAACATACTCAGAGCCAGTTAATTCAGAGTGAAAAAATGGCAGGTTTAGGGCAATTAGTTGCTGGCATAGCACATGAAATTAACAACCCAATTAGTTTTATTTATGGCAACATCACCTATGTTAATGAACATACCGAAAATTTATTTAAATTACTACACCTCTATCAGAAACAGTATCCTAAAACAACAGAGGAAATTAAAAAGCAGGTAGCAGCACTAGATTTAGATTTTATTAGTGATGACTTACCCAAAATTCTTACTTCTATGAAGATGGGAGCAGAACGGATCTCTCAATTAATCTTGTCATTGAGAAGTTTTTCTCGACTTGATGAAATAGGAATGAAGCCCGTTAACCTTCATGAAGGCATCGACAGTACTTTGTTGATTTTACAACATAGACTGCAACCACAGACTAATTCTTTTGCGATTGAGGTAGTTAAACAATATGGTGAATTGCCTTTAGTAGTTTGCTATGCAGCCCAGATAAATCAAGTATTTATGAATATTTTGAACAATGCGATCGATACACTAGAAAACTCAGAGAAAGCAGGAAAGATCGTTAGCAATCCTAAAATTTTGATTCGGACAGAAGTTATTGAAGATAATACTATTCTGATTCGCATTGCTGACAATGGTTATGGAATTCCAGAGATGATGCGATCGCGTATTTTTGAACCTTTCTTTACCACCAAGCAACCTGGACAAGGTACTGGCTTGGGGTTATCTATTAGCTATCAAATTATTGTCGAAAAACACGGTGGTAATATCAAGTGTGTTTCGGAACCTGGTAATGGCTGTGAGTTCTGGATAGAAATCCCGATAAAACGGGCAGTTAGCTAAGAAAAAATCAGCCGATGCCTTCTCTACAAGACGCTACACCAACGCCTACGTTTGTTAACAACATATAGCAGTTTACTTTTTAAGTGAGGGACAAAATTTCAGACTCCCGCATCAGATACAAAAATCTCTATCTCCACCTCATGCCCAAAACCCGTATTTTTGTACTTCATACAAAAAACTGCTGTATCTTATCTTCCCTTATTCTCTTGCCGTTCCTTGAGTTTCAGCATAATTTCAGCATGCATCTCGCGGGTAATTGGGTAAAAATACGTTAAAATCAAGCCCAGAATCAAACAAACTGTAGGTATGGGGCCGACGGCAACGCGAATCGCAAACAGTGCCGATGCCGGTTGGATGGGTGATGGACTTCCGGCTACAGATGCTTGAAAACCGGCTACTTGCAAAGCATTTCCCACCAAAAACAGTCCGAAAGCTAAACCAAATTTTTGCAGCAAAACCATGAAGCCATAAAAAATGCCTTCTCTGCGTTGTCCGGTTTGGAGTTCATCTAATTCAATCACATCTGGAATCATCGACCAGGGAATTAGATAAGCTGTGGATACGCCAAAACCTGCCATGACAGCCATCACATACATCAAAACTATTTGACCGGGCTGTAAGAAAAATAGTCCGGCGGCGGCTATAATCCATAAACTCATTCCCAGAAAATAAACAACTTTTTTCCCAAGTTTTTGACTCAGCGCCCCCCAGACAAATAGCATTAGTAGAGCAGTTCCTTGCACTGCAATCAGTATTGTCGGGACATCTGATTTTTTGAGACCCATACAATTTACTACAAAATAGGGAATAATACTGGCTGTAATTTGCACACCTAGCCAAGAAAAAAGATATATACCAATAACAAATAGAAAAGGTCGGTTGCTGAAGACAATTTTTAGCTGTTCCAAGAAGGGTAGAGATGCAGGTTCCTCAGTTTGGATGCGTTTGGTCTCAAAAGCCATGATGCGATCGCGGACTCCAAAAACGCACCAATATAATCCTACAATCGAAATTACCGTACAAATTGCTGCTAAAACGATAACTTGTTGTTGGGGATCGGCAATTTGGGAAAAAACAATTCCCATTAAAATCAATGACAGAATGCTACCACCAATGGAAAATGTAAAGCGAAAGCTGTTAAGGCTGGTGCGTTCGTCGTAATCTTGAGTTAGTTCTGGAGTCATCGCCGTATAAGGCAAATTTACAACCGTGTAAAAAGACTGAGATATCACCCCAATAACTACGTAATACCAGAATAACGGCCAAATATTATCACTATGATTTGCACTAAATTGCGGTACAATCCACTGCAAGAAAAAGAAAATTCCAAAGGGGATTGCTCCATAAAACATCCAAGGAAGACGACGACCCCAGCGACGAGATTTCGTTTTATCACTCAGGAACCCAATAAGCGGATCGTTTACACCATCCCAGATTTTGCTAATCATCAAAATGCTGCCAGCTAAACCCGCAGGGATACCAGCGATATTGGTAAAGAAAAACAGCAGATAAAAGACGGAGATATTTGCAGTGATTGCTGGGCCTAAATCTCCTGCACCGTAAGCCAGCTTTGTTTTAAAATTGAGTTTTTCACTGAGAGGATCTCGTTGGGCATCACCATCAGTAGCAGAATCGTTCATAATAACTTGCACTCATACTAAAATAAAAAGTTTGCGACCCCGAATAGCCCATCGTAGACATCGCCTTTAATACTAAGCTATCTACCACTTCCGTTAGACTTATGCCAGACCTTTATGTTTCTTGGTCAGATTATCACCAAAAAATTGAACAACTGGCTATCCAGATTTATCAATCCGGTTGGGAATTCAACCAGATTGTCTGTCTTGCTAGAGGAGGACTACGAGTTGGAGATATTCTCTCCCGTATATACCAGCAACCACTGGCAATTTTAGCAACCTCATCTTATTATGGTGGCGCGCTTAAGCAAGAAAGAAATAATTTAATTTTCTCCCGCCACTTGACAATGACTGCTGAAAGGTTAGGTTCGCGCATTCTCCTAGTAGATGACTTAGTAGACTCTGGGATCACACTCCAACAGACTATACCTTGGCTCAAGCAAAATAGTGATTCTTCTATTGAAGAAATTCGCACCGCTGTTCTTTGGTATAAAGCCTGTTCAGTTATAGCACCTAATTATTATGTCGATTACTTGGCTGACAACCCCTGGATTCACCAACCTTTTGAACACTACGAGCAGATAAACCCCGCAGAATTGGCGGGTAAGATAAATAAAGTTAAAAGACGCGATTAATCGCGTCTGTACAAGAGTTATTTAAAAAGGGCGGGTGTCACAAACTTATCCAGCCAGGCGATACATAATCACTTTTCCTTTCCAATTTTCTTCTACAAATACTAGATACTCACCATTTGAACGACGAAAAGCGCGGATACCGTAGGGTATATCAATCCAACCACTTTCACTACCAACTTCTGGGCCTGGTTTTAACTGTTGTACTTGCGCTCCCGTCTTGGCATTATAGACATATACTTCTGCGGTTTTGACTGTCACGGCAAATACACGATCTCCCGCCACACTCATGGCTGCTGTAGACACTTCGCGTTTACCTGTGGTGTCGTAGGGAATCACAATTCGCCAACGAGGAGTACGATTTCCTTGACTCCAATTATCAAAACGGGCAATTTCAGATCCAGCAACTCCAGTATCATCACCCGATGCTGGGCGATCTACTGTGAAGCCTGATAAATACATAGTATCTGTTTGGGGAAAATATTCCAGCCGCCGCAAATCGTTAAATATCTTCGGGGTAGTTTGCTTTTCCATCGCACTATAGTTGTAGATGGGGTTGCCTTTAGTGTCTATTCCCTGTAGAGGATAGTGGCGAATGCCATCTTCCGTTCGCAAAGCTTTCCAAACATCTCCTTTGCTGTCTACCCACCAGCCGCCGATATAGGGATAATCTTTACTGGTATCATATTCATTATTTTCAAATTTGCCATTACCGTTGCGATCGCGCCAGATCCATTCGCCTTTTTGTGGTTGATTCGGTGGCCAATTTCCGGCGAGAAATGGTTTGTCTGCGCCATTGCTACCAACAAACATTCCGGCTGGGATGGCAATTTTGCCATCTGTGGCTGGATTAAAACGATATATTTGCAGGAAGCTGTTATACATATCTGTGAGGAACAAAAACGGCTTTCCTTGGATGCGGCGCACAAAGGTGCCATCGGGTGATGTATGCAGCCGAGGATCTTGAGGATATTTGAAAGGGTTTAAGGTGTAGGCTTTGTAAGTCCACTGTTTACCAGCAGACTTACTGTAGTCCATGAGATAGTGTTCTTGTTTGGTGAATAAATCTCTCCCATCAGTTTTAGAATCGGCATCTGCATTATCAACGAATATCAATCCTAGCGATCGCCAGATTAGTTTTCCCGATGGCGAAAATTTCCGCAAATCTGTTCCCGATTTGTTGAAACCATTACTATTTATATAGATATTACCTGTGGCATCTGTACCAATTCCGGTAAGTCCGTAAAGTTTCAAATCTCGAACTTCACCAGCAACTCCTGTATAGATACCGCCTTTATTGCCAAAACTCCCCGTCTGTACTGGCTGATTTTTAATGTCATAAATCAACATTTGCTGACGCGGGCCATTTTCTGCTACTAACAGCTTACCTTGACGATCCATTGCGATCGCAGTTGGTTCAACAATATCTGTAATCTCTTGGGGCAATTGCTTTCCACTCTGGGAATAATGTAAAATTTTGGCAGGTTTACTACCATTTTTACTTTGAATAATCCACAGATTTTTCTGTGAATCAATAGTTATTGCTCCCGGATTAGCAACAGGAAAGCTGCGTAATTCCTTCATCGTCTCAGTATCGTAGACACGAATCCGGTTAGCAGCAAAATCACTCACATACAACTCGTTTTCTCCAGTTCCTAATCCAGTAAGTTCACTTTTAGTACTGGTAATCAACATACTTTTATCCCAGCCACGCCCATTAGGAAACGGTGCAGGTTTTCCCGATAAGTCATAACGTCTAACGCAATGCCAACTTGTTCCTTCAGGGGGGTAATCTTCATCGGTTTTCCCTTTCGATCCCTGAGTCATGGCAAGGTAAATATATTTACTATTTGCTGTTACAGCTATACCACCTCCACGACTCCAACCGTGAGTATCTCCAATGGCACCAATCACTTTACCATCTTTATATATGGCTGCCTCCATTCCCGCCTCATCCCAATGGCTGTTGGTATAAACCGTGCCATCAGGGGCAACATACATTGCCTCAATATTGTTTTGTACCCGCAGATTTCCACTGCCAATAGTATTACCTATCCACGATGTTTCATAACTAAGCGTGGGTGTTCCAGTTGTCGCCCAGTCTGTTGTAGTTCCAATGCTAGTAACAATTATTCCTACAATCAGACTGATTAAAAAAGTGAAAGTTTTATTTCTGTGTAAGTATCTATTCTTAAATAACTTTTTGATGTGCTGATTAAGTTGTTGGCGGAGTTTTGCTAATTGCGCCAGTAATTTATTTTTCATATAATTTTTCAGCTTTTAATTATGTATATACAATCATCTTTTTGGAAATCCGCAAAAAATATAATTATTATAAATAATTGGTGATTTTACATAATCTTTATAAAAATCAAGTTATTATTTGATTCTTCAGCTATGATTTTGGAATCCTTATTTAAAGTACTAATGGTTACTTGATTGTCAGCAGAAATGGTAAAAATAAATACATCATTATTCTAAAAATATTAATGTATTTTGATTTTTGTCTCTCTCCATCTAGCATTCACTTTCATTAATCCGCAAATATCATATATAGGACTTACGCAAAAACTCTCCCAAACTCTTATTCCTTTGTGTTCTTTGCGTCCTTTGCGGTTCGTTTATTCATTATTTTGCGTAAGTCCTGATATATATCCAAATCAGTATTGTATAGTTAATAAAAACACAAGTTTTTCTTCGTTGTTGACGTTGACGGATAAATAGTTTATAAATTGGTGTTCTATATAAATTCTTATTATAGTAATGTGTATTTAGAAATTCTAGTAATTCATCTGTAGAAAATATTGTAGAGACGTACATCTGTATATCCCTACTGTTTTAATATATTTATAGGAAACATATTAGTGAAAAACAAATCAGAAAATTTTTCTTCATCATCTGCATCTATTCTCACATTAGGATTAGGCTGGTTTCCCAAAAGTCCTGGAGGATTAGAAAGGTATATTTATGAATTAACTCATAAATTAGCAGCCAATAAAGACCAGGTTGAATTGTGTGGAGTTGGTCTACCAGAGGATGAGACAGATATTCCGATTAAATTGACTAATTTAGCTTCTGCTGATAGTGCTATTTGGCAAAGATTATGGTCAATTCGTAGCAATTTTCAGAAAACTAGAACAAGCAAACCAGATGCTATTAATTTGCACTTTGCATTATACAGCTTTCCTATTTTAGATATTTTACCAAAGGGAGTACCAGTTACTTTTAACTTTCATGGCCCTTGGGCTTCTGAGAGTCAGCAAGAGGTAGTTAATAAAAACCTCAGTCTTTTGATTAAGCATCAGCTAATAGAAAAAAATACTTATAATCGCAGCGATCGCTTCATTGTTTTGAGCAAAGCATTTGGTAAAATATTACATGACAAATATCAAGTACCGTGGAATAAAATTAATGTTATTCCTGGTGGAGTTGATATTAACTGGTTTCAACCAAATTTATCACCGCAAGAGGCTTGTAAACAGCTAGGCTGGCCAAATAATCGCCGGATAATATTTACATCCCGCCGTTTAGTGCATCGAACTGGAGTTGACAAGTTATTGCAAGCGCTGGCTATAATTAAGCCTAGAATACCAGATGTTTGGCTAGCGATCGCAGGTCGTGGTCATATCCAAGCTGCACTCCAACAACAGGCTACAGAATTAGGATTAGATGACAACGTTAAATTTTTAGGTTTTCTCCCTGATGAACAATTACCTATAGCTTATCAAGCTGCGGAATTGACTATTATGCCTAGTCAATCTTTTGAAGGATTCGGATTAGTAATAGTCGAATCTCTAGCCTGTGGTACTCCCGTCTTATGTACTCCAGTTGGGGGAATGCCAGAAATTTTATCAGAATTTTCACCCGATTTAATTACTACTTCTACAGAAGTTTCAGCTATTGCTGAAAAATTAGAACAAGCACTATTGGGAAATATCCCCATACCTTCACGAGAAGCCTGTCGTCATTACGCTACTACCCACTACGACTGGAATCAAATTGCCCAGCAAGTGCGGAACATTTTATTAAATTAAAGATGTAGAGACGCGAATTTTTGCGTCTTTATATTGTTCGCGTCTTTATATTAAATTATAAGGCAATACGGTTCAGTTAAGGCTAAAACTCTGTTACCAAAGTCAATTTTTTAACGAACCGCCAAGACGCAGAGAGAAGAAAAAGATGCTTGACTGAACTGTATTAAATTATAAGGAGATTGAATGAGAATTTTTTTTCTAGATCAAAGTGGTAAACCAGGCGGTGCTGAATTATGTTTAATAGACATTGCTAAACCATACTGCGACGGTGCTTTAGTAGGTTTATTCGCAGATGGGCCATTTAAAAATTTACTACAACAAAATCACATCCCGGTAGAAGTTCTCGCAACTCAAGCAATCGAAGTTCGGAAAGAAAGCAGTTTGGTGCAAGGATTAAGGAGTTTGGGACAACTTGCACCTTTGATTACTAAGATAATTAAAAAAGCGCGTGAATACGATTTAATCTATGCCAACACCCAAAAAGCATTAGTTGTAGGAGCAATAGCAAGTTTTTTTAGTCGTCGTCCTCTGGTTTATCATTTACATGATATTCTTTCCAAAGAACATTTTAGCCAAACTAATCTTCGTATTGCTATTAACTTAGCTAATCGTTGTGCCTCATTGGTAATTGCTAATTCTCAAGCTAGTAAAGCAGCCTTTATACAAGCAGGAGGACGGACAGATATCATCGAAGTTGTCTACAACGGCTTCGATCCAAAGAATTATCAAACTGATGAGTCTGATATTAATAAATTGCAGGAAGAGTTAGGGTTAAAAGGTAAATTTGTAGTCGGACACTTTAGCCGTCTTGCACCTTGGAAAGGGCAGCATATTTTAATTGATGCCCTTGCAAAATGTCCGCAAGAAGTGACAGTAATTTTAGTGGGTGATGCACTGTTTGGCGAACAAGATTATGTCAAAAAATTACACCAAAAAGTTGCTGATTTGGAATTACAAAACCGCGTCAAATTTCTAGGATTTCGTTCAGATATTCCCCAGTTAATGGCAGCTTGTGACTTGGTGGCACATACCTCTACTTCCCCGGAACCCTTTGGTAGAGTAATTGTAGAAGCAATGCTATGTGGAAAACCTGTAGTTGCAGCAAAAGCTGGGGGTGTAATGGAATTAGTAGAACACGGGCTTAATGGTTTTCTAGTGACACCAGGAGAACCCGAAGAACTTGCACAAGTAATTATCACCTGTCTTCAGGAGACTGAAATAACTGCAACTATAGCCAATAATGCCAGGACTACTGCTAATGGGCGCTTTGATGTTGCAATTATTAATCAACAAATTGCTCAACTCTTATCAAGCAAGTTTGATAACAGTATATTATAAGTATAAATTAATATATAAATACTTGATAAGTTACACTAAGACTGGTATGCATAGTCTTAGATTAAAGTCTAGGAAGCTATACATATAGCTAAAAACCCTGTTACATAATTCCCATGTTCTCTTTTGTTACAGCATGGGATTTTTATTACAGAGTCTTATTGCTCTGTTCAACTCTATAGTAAGTAGAATGGAAAACCCTTAGTTAAGGTTATTGGTTCTTCGGTTATTTGTATGGAAAATCTGCTTCAAAACCATTGAAAGCCTTACCCTATAAGCATTTGATTTAAAAGAGTACCATAATTCTTTATAACCCTTGCCCCACAAGGGTTTTGTTAGAATCAATCCTCAAATACCATAAAAGGAACGCAAGAGCCAGGTTATCATATTATCCGTAAGGTACTTCAAGCAAGGATGAAAGAAAAAGAACACTCTCTATTCTTCAGAAAGGGGTAATGAAATATGGTAAAGGCGAATTAGTATCTATTTAGATATATGTCTATTAAAAATCAGAAGCTTTTATATCACCTGACTTCTTTGGATAATTTTGAATCTATCCTGACTTATGGTTTACTGGCGCGTAATGACATTAGATACTTTGATGATGTAGCTGAGTCAGACATCATTAATTTTAGGAAAGACAAGAATTTAACTCAGTATGTTCCATTTCACTTTTTTGCAAGAAATCCCTTCGATGGAAGAGTGCAGAAAAATTTTCCTGAAAAACAATTTATTTATATCTGTGTTTCCAGAGAATTTGCGAAAGAAAACAATTTTTTAATAATTCCTAAACATCCTAAAACAATAAAAAATTTAATCACATATAACTATTTAGAAGGCTATGAAATGATAGAATGGGAGCTAATGGATAAGAGAGATTATTTAGATGATAATTGTAGACATGTCTGTATGGCAGAGTGTCTTTCACCAAGTAAAATTAGTCACAATCACTTTAGTAACGTCTTTGTTAAAAGTCAGGAAATACAAACTATTATTAATCAGATATGTTTAGATATTTTGAGAAATTCACCTAATTTTTATATCAATGTTAATGCTCATATGTTTACTGATTGACTTATGTTCAATTTCATGGTTGGAGATATTTTAGAATCTACTACACAATGCCTAGTTAACACAGTTAACTGTGAAGGATATATGGGCAAAGGAATTGCTTATCAATTTAAATTAAGATTTCCAGAGAATAACAAAGAATATGTTAAAGCTTGTAGAAATAAATCCCTCAAGATAGGAACCTTACACTACTTTTGGGAAGGGGAAAAGTTAATCCTAAACTTCCCGACTAAGGATAAGTGGAGAGAAAAGTCTAAAATTGAATATATTCATCTAGGTCTCACAGAGTTAGTTAAATTGATTCCCTCATTAAATATAAAATCTATAGCTATTCCACCATTAGGCTGTGGCAATGGTGGATTGAGTTGGACTGACATTAAACCAATTATAATTGAGTATTTAACTCCTATTTCATATTCATTAGAAATATTAATTTATGAACCTTCTCAATACTATGCAGCAAAGAGTACAGTAGCTCCAAAGCTAAATACTTCGCATTTGGTATTGATGAATTTTAAGTCAAGACTATATAAATTTAATAAATTAAGATTACAAAAAACAGGCTACTTTATGAATTTATTCTTGGGTAGAGAGTACTTTAAGTTTTCCAAGAATAACTACGGGCCATATACTTATGCCATTGATATTTTATCCAAAGATATTAAACAATTTCAAGAGTTTTATAATGTCACTACTGAGGAAGCATTGACTTTAGCAAAAACAATACTAATTAGTGAATCTGTAGAGCAGAAACTTAAAAGTCTTAGTAAGGCTATTGATGAAGCTACTATTTTTGTGAATGAAATAGTTGATGATAACGATCTAGAACTACTTTCAACTATTTGCTATTTGTTAGAATCAGAAGAGTCAAAATTAGAGAATATTACTATTCAAATAAAAGAATGGTCTTCACGAAAAGCTGATAAGTTTACTGAGAAACATATTTTAGAAGCACTCCGCTTTTTGCAAGAAAAACGTATTATTCAAATAAATTTATTAGGTTTATATAGTCTCATAAGATAGTAGATTTACTCTTCTAATAAAGCGTTTGTAGAGTTGGATTTATCAAGTAAACCCAACCTATGTGTGTTATGTTTTTAGTTTTAATTGAACAGTCTTAATCTGTGAGTGTGATTACAAATCAACTAATTCACGAGCTTAAAAATCACAGAGTTGTTGAGCGATCGCATTAAGCCGCTTCCCGCAGTTGTGGATGTGACGGTACACTCACCTCTGGAAACGAAAGCGAGAGTTGTTCGGCTTGAGGAACTGCGGCTTGCTCCAAAACTTGAACTTCGATATTCACACTTACCAAGTAACTGCCTGTATCAGCACCAACAGCTTCAGCAATTAATTTTGCAATATCTGGGCGTTTGGCAGTTAGCGGATCGCGTAAAATACACCGATCCCATTCATGCTTGGCAGTCGGATTGAGGTTGAGAATGTAATGCTTCATCATCGAACTAACCCTTGAATCCATCTTCTGGAAGGTTTTCACACAGCCATTAGGCATTTCATTAGGCTTTGTGGATGCTATCCATATTATAGTATATTTGTACTATTGTGGGCAACATTGGTGTCAACTTCAGGAAAAAATCTAATCTCGTGTAGCGGTGGCGAGTCCGCGTACCCCTTTCTACGAGACGCTCCGCGAACGGGGGAGCAAGCTAGCAAGAGCGTCTTGTAGAGAGCGTTATTATTACAAATTACGCTTCGGTAGGTTGATATTCTTGTTGTCTTTCGACAAAAGATTGAACGCGGCTGCGGTAGTTTCTCACAGTCTCATCTACCCATTCGCGATCGTTGCTGTTTGCATACAAATGTACTAATGGTTCGCTAGCATCTGGTAAAACTAACAGCCAACTGTCATCATAGGGTTGACAGATTTTCACCCCATCAATGAGTTCTAAGTTTTGGGCTGGGTGAGTTTCCACTAAGTAACGCATCAAAGCACCCTTGGCTGTCCACGGGCAACGGACTGTATAAGTTTTATGAATTACACGGGGCAATTCCGATCGCGCAGCAGCAAGCGATCGCTCCTGTATAGTCAACATCTCAATGATCTTCGCTATACAGAACATGGAATCAAATCCCGGATGCAGTTGCGGGAAAATAAAACCAGTCTCTCCACTACCTCCCAATACCACATTTGGATTTTTTTGACAAGCCTCCATTAAAGCTGTAGGGTTAGCTTTGGTGCGAATCACCCTGCCATCATGACGACGGGCGACTTGTTCAATAGCACTAGAAGCATGAACTGGAACTACTACTGTTCCTCTGGGGTTAGCCGTCAGAATCATGTCTACCATCAGTGCTGTTAAGGTTTCCCCACGAATTGCGTAGCCTGATTCATCAACTAAAATCAGCTGTTCTCCATTAGCGGAGACTTGCACACCAAAGTTAGCTTTCAATGCCTCCACTACATGACCTAACTGAGTCAACAATCCTTCGCGGTCAGCTACGGACATAGCTGTTTTATTGACACTGGCATTCAACACTACTGCATCAGCACCAAATTTATCCAACATTTGGGGTAAAACTGCCCCTGATACGGCATAAACATAGTCGATTACTACTTTTGCCCGACTGTTGCGGAGTGTATGAACGTGCAAAAGTTTCTCAAAGGCAGTGCAGTAGCGATCCATTACTTGGCTAGGGTAAGACACATCGCCAATTTCATGAATTAGCGCCCGCCGCATATCTTCTTTAAAGTAAGCGCCTTCAATTTTCTTTTCTAGGGCTTTGGAGATATTAATGCCTTTGACATCCATGAATTCAATCAGAATGTAGTCAGGGCGATCGGGGTGGACTCGCACATGGATACCACCAGCTACCGACATTGTGGGTATAACCGTGCGGGCAATGGGGATAGCCGTAGCATCGAGGTTTTGAATATCAATACCTACTGACATTAAACCAGCAATGAGCGATCGCGTCACCATCCGAGAGATATTCCGTTGGTCGCGGGAAACCGTTACTTTAGAACCAGGTTTTAAGGTAGAACCGTAAGCAGATCCCAATTTCACGGCGAATTCTGGGGTGATGTCGATATTGGCTAATCCTTGCACACCACGTTGCCCAAATAAATTTCGTTGGGCGGTGTTCCCCCAAATCAAGTTAATGTTTAAAACTGCCCCTGATTCAATCTTTTTACTCGGCCAAACACGCACACCTGGGCTAATTTGGGCTTCTTCGCCCACAGTGGAAAGGGAACCGACAACAGCAGCTTCTAATACATGGGCACGACGGTCTACACGAGCGCCACGGGAAATTACACAGGCAGAAAGATGTGCTTCATCGCCAATAAATGCCCCATTCCACACTATGGGACGTTTGAGATTGGCATCAGCGCCAATAGTGACATTATCGCCAATTACGGTTCCGGCTTCAATCTGCACTCTTGCCCCAATCCGGCAATTGTCCCCAATCACTGCTGGGGTTTCAATCACAGCCGTCTGATCGATATAAGTATTTTGACCTACCCATAATTCATGAGAAACTTCTTTGTAGGCAAAATCAAGATTTACCTTCCGGTCTAAGGCATCATACTGAGCCTCACGATATGCATCTAAGTGACCAACATCACACCAATAACCTTGAGCGATGTAACCATACATTGGCTCATCTTTTGCTAGTAGTAGGGGGAATAAGTCTTTGGAAAAGTCGCATTCAATGTTTGCTGGCAGGTATTCTAAAATTTCTGGTTCGAGAATGTAAGTACCAGTGTTGACGGTATCGGAAAAAATTTCACTACTAGAGGGTTTTTCTAAAAATCGCCGAATTCGTGCTTCCTCATCAGTAATCACCACCCCAAACTCAATGGGATTGGGAACTCTGGTCAAAATTAAAGTAGCTTTTGACTTATTTTGTTTGTGAAATGCGATCGCTGCTGTGAGGTCAAAATCTGTTATGCTATCACCGCTAATCACTAAAAAAGTTTCATCCAGAAGTTCGGCAATGTTTTTTACACAACCTGCTGTACCTAAAGGCTGATCTTCTTCAACAGCATAAGTCATCTGAACACCAAAATCGCTGCCATCTTGAAAATAGTCTCGCAAGACATCAGGTAAATAATGCAATGTCGCAATAACTTCTGTTATTTGATGTCTTTTGAGGAGATTGATAATATGTTCGGCAATTGGTCTATTTAGGATCGGCACCATCGGTTTGGGCAAATCGCAAGTTAATGGGCGAAGCCGTGTTCCCGAACCCCCTGCCATCAGTACTGCACGCATAAGCTTTCCTTAACTAATGATATTTGCTGCTTGAAAACGTATCAGATAAATTTTGTTCTTCTTTCTTTAGTCTCCTATGGATATTGATATTTGAGGAACTTCCAGAAGATGTATTGGGAATTGGGAATTGGGAATTGGGCATGGGGCACAGGGTAGGCTGTTGACTCTATGCCTTTTTAGGAGTTAAAAAGTTATGCAAAATATATGTCAATACGCTTGGGTTAAGGATTTTTGATACTGATTTTAGGCTTGTAGAGACGCGATAGCGTCTCGTAGAGAAGTTAGGACTAGGGCGTGTTTTCAAAGTCTTAGATCCCCCCAACCCCCTTAAAAAGGGGGGGGCAAAGAGTCTCTTAAAGTCCCCCTTTTTAAGGGGGATTTAGGGGGATCTAAAAAGTTAGGAGGCTAAACGAGCAGTTTGAAAACACGCCCTAGCCCTTTCAAGGTGGGTAAAAATTTTGGTCAATAAATTCCTATTTCCGCTCTTTTCTCTGTGTTCTCTGTTCGCAATGACACAAAAATAACATGAACCAAAAAACCCTAAATTCAATCAAAGTCAACAGCCTAGGCACAGGGTAGAAGGGGGAATTATTTAACAAGTTTCTTCCCCAATACCCCACTCCTTATTGACAATGATAAAGTTTATATTCGTAACCGTTTACGGCTGGCAAAGATTGAGTATCAGAGATCGCGCATGTTTTGACGGCTTCTGCTACAGGGGCATGAAAATTTACTAACCACAAGTCAAACGGTCGTGGTAACTTGTTTAAAGTATTTTCCAGAGGAATGCTCGAAGTCTTAGAGTCTTGGTCTTGATGGGCAAGGATAAACAGAGGTTGTTGGGGTGAATTACTAAGTTTAAACTCCCTAGCTACCCCCATCATTTCGCCAGTCTGTACATAAGTTTTGTGAGTAGTGGCAATCAGTACTGGCACTGAAGATATTTGTTGAATTAGTTGCACAAAAAGCTCTGGGCGATAATATTTTTGATAGCCGAGATTGCAGAATACTGTAACTGCACTAAAAAATCCCATTAACCAAATTAAAATCACGGCTTTTTTCCCATTTATTCCCCATCTGCCTATACTTTTTATGCCATTTTTCTCTTCCTCTTTTTCCATCAATTCTTTAGGAGGATGCCAACAAACTGCCAGACTTGCCCCTAGTAAAGCAACGATCGCAGGAAAGTAAACAAAGTTATATCTCGCACCTCTAGTTAGATCGATACCTAAAAAGTAGGTAAAAATAAAGAATAAAGCGATCGCACTGATAACTATTCCAGCAAATACCTGAATCATAATCCGGTTTTCTGGGTGCTGTAGTTGAATCTTGATTCCCCGTAGCAAAATTGGTACTGCCCAAATAAAGAAAGTTAGCATCACCAATCCAGAAGGAATCACAACCAATGGCTGTGAAGATTCAACTGGTAACAGCGAAATCATGGCAATCAATGTTCCTAAAGCTTGAAATATAGGGCTGAACCAATCTAGCCCAACGCGAAAACCTCGAATCCAGTCGGTTAAATCACTCCGATTTCTATTCTCTAAAAAGATCGGTAGCCAAATTAAACTTGCGACAAAAGTACCTGTGGCTACGGCATAGATGCGCCGCCAGGGAGGAGAGAAGAAAAGAGAAAATTTACTGCGAGTCTGCAATTGATGCCAAGCAAGAAAAATTAAAACGATAGCTTCTGTGCAGAGGGTGAGGGTGAAGAAGTAATGAGTCGCCACACCTAAAGCATTAATTCCTACCCAGAGAAGTGCTATGGAGATGGGTAAAGATGTGCGGTTTTGAATATGACGTGTGGCAATTCCTAAACAGGTAAGGGAAGCAGTTACCCATAAGGCTGCCAAACTGTATTGGCGTGCTTCTTGTGCTAAAAATATACTGTAGGGTGATACTGCCATCATAGCAGCAGTCAAGTGCCCTACTAATGGCGAACGAAAGGCGAACCTGCCTAATAGGTAAACACAGGGAATGGTAGCAGCCCCGATTATAGCTGGTAGCGATCGCGCCGCAAACAGTGATACTAATCCGCCTTCGCTTGGAAATAATTTCATCCACTCATAAGCCAGCACAAAATACAGTGGAGGATGGGTATCTTGTGTAACTAAGTTATGAATGACCTCACTAATACTAGCCGTTGGGTTTGGTTGTAGTGGTTGTAATAGAATATCAGGTGCGATCGCTCGATCTAGAGGTACTGATAAAAAAGTATTCCCCAGGCTAAACACCAAAGTGGAAAACTCATCAGTCCAAGGAGGCTTTGCAGTCAAGTTGGCTAGGCGCAAGCTAATGCCTATGAGTAACCACACCAAGTTCAATAAGAGGTGAACCCAGTAAGGAGGGAAGCGAACTATCAAATTATCCCAGTACTTGTGTTGTAAGACAGAGTTTATATTTCTCAGATGCAGCAAATAAGTAGTATGGGCAATAATTTTTCCGTAAAAATATAATGCACCTTGGAAAAAAACTCTCATTGCTGGCCTCACACGAATAGATTTGTAGATTTGACATTTTAGATTTAAGTTCGTTCTCAAATCTAAGTACAAAAATTCAAATCTCAAATCCCTCGTTGTGATTATTTCACGTCGGTGACGCGCCAGCTAAGTTTCAAATTAATCCAGAAATTCCAGACTGTCGCAACTGCGATCGCAATAAAGTTGGCAATATAACGGTTAGGAATAAGAAAATTGAATACCAAATTTAATACCAGTACATTCAATACCAATCCAGCAAGGCAAATAGCGTTAAATTTACCAAACCGCTTCAGGCGTTGATGCCATTCTTGCTGTCTGGCGCTGACATCAGCAAATGTCCAAGCGTCATTCCAGAAGAAATTATTTAAAATCGCAATCTCACCAGCAATAATTTTGCTGCGTGTCAATGGCCAAGCCAAGGTCGTCGGATCGCTAAGTAAGTAAAGTAATGTCATATCTATAAATACCCCACTCAAGCCAACCAACCCAAAGCGGAGGAATCGACCAACCGGAAAATTGACTTTTCTACTTAATCGTCCTACCCGCCCTGTAGAAAGTCGCAATCGGACTAGGTGATGGATGTAATCTATGTATTGTTTCCATGTAACTTTGCTCTCACCCTCTTTGCGTTCGCAGAACACATATCCAACTTCAGCAACTCGATCTATGTTTCCCCGCCCAATTACTTCTAAAAGAATTTTGTATCCAACTGGATTGAGTGTTGCATTTGCGATCGCACTCCGGCGCACCATGAAATAACCACTCATGGGATCAGAAACTCTGCTCAGTACCCCCGGTAAGATCACCAAACCTAACAACTGAGCGCCACGAGACAAGAAACGCCTAACAACACTCCAGCTACTAACACCACCTCCATCGACGTGACGGCTGGCTACTGCTAAATCTGCTCCTTGCTCAACACTACGCGACAATTGCATTAGCACCTCTGGAGGATGCTGCAAATCTCCATCAATTACCCCCAATACATCCCCTGTGGCTGCTTGCCATCCCCGAATCACTGCTGAGGAGAGTCCCCGTTCCTGTTGCCGTCGCATCACTCGCAATTGAGGATATTCTGTCGTCAAGGATTGTGCTATTTCCCAAGTTCGATCAGGGCTATCATCATCTACCACAATCAATTCATACCTTCCCGGAATAGATTCATCTAGTAACCTGCTCAATATACTGACCACATTTTTAATGTTGTCACGCTCTTTATAAGTAGGAATTACTAGAGAAAGATAAGTAGATTCACTACTTGTACCCAGATAGTTAGGGGGTAACTCTGAAATCTTTAGGGGGCCAGTTGGTACTGTTAGCAGCGAATTGGATGAGTTTGTCTTCATAATTTCACGTTTATCTCTAAAGACCGAGGGAAATAAAACCGAACATCTGTCGATTTTACTGAGTGAACCTGCTTAGTCAAAATTTTTTGTTACAGTTTAGCTGTCCTGAAAAGTTTAGCAATTTACGCATCTTAATTCAAAAGATTTTCTTCATTTTCATCTAAACTTTAAATTTAACCACTTGCTCTTATGGTATAATACTGAACCTAGAACAGTTTTTTATACAAAAAAACTAATTAGTACTGTACCATTAAATAAACAAAGTTAGCAAATATACAGTTGCTCAAGACTATAGCGGTTCTCAGTTGAATGAGTTTCCCCCTTTTTAAGAGTAGCCAGCGAGGTCTTCTCCCAAAGGGAGAAGCTAGCGTTGAGTGGGGAATCTGATTTTTTACTCAATAACTTGGAATATGCTAAACGCCCTGCTACGGCTAACGGAATTGCCCAATTACCAATGCTTCCTTTACTCGTAAGATAGATACTATATTGTGGGATCTATTGCTGTTGGGGTGTTAATGTCTGTTTTACATAAATATACTGTTATTGCTCCTGTTAGCCTGAGCATCGCTTTGTTCATTACCAGTTGTAGCGAAAGTAAAGTTTCTCAGTGTCAGCGACTGATTCGAGTTGTGAATGCCGGAACTTCTCTGATTGATAAAAATAAAGGAACGCAAGTGATCACCAGCCTACAACTGTCTAAAGATTTAGACTTTGTGACTAAATCCATTGCGGAACTGAACTTAAAAGATCCCAAACTGAAAGAATTTCAAAGTGGTTTTGTAAATATTTTTCAGAATCTTAGTCAAGCGATCGCTAAGGCAGGTAAGGCACTTGGGGCAACCAAGACAGCAGAAGCTTCGGCATCAGGTAGAGAAAAAATCCAAAAAGCTAGAGTCGAAATTGATTCAACACTGACAACAGCAGCTACAACTGTTGGCAAGCAGTCAGATACTTTAGTGAATGAAATGAATAAGTATTGTAGCCAAGCAGAATAATTTATTTGGGCATGAGGCATGGGGCATTGGGAATTGGGAATGGGGCATGGGGCATGGGGCATGAGGTAGGACAGTTCCGAGTTCTGAGTAAAGAAATGACATTCTCTATTCAGCACTCCCCACTTCTCACTTGCTATTTGCGGTAACTTTTATCACTCTATTTTTGTAAATCTTCCTGATATACACCAACTTTGTCCGTCAAAAGAAATATTGGTGCAAGTCAAATGAAATACCATGAGTGATATTAGTCTACTGATGGCGAGTGTGCTAGCAACAGCGCCAATCTCTGCGTTTAATTTACCAGAACAGCCTGTAATCACGACAGATAATCTGGTACAGCAGTCAACACAAGAAAATTTATCTGAAGTTGTCTCACCTGCTGAAATTACACCGCCTGAATTTGTACAGCCAAATATAACTAACTCGTCGGCTATAAAGAATAAGTACGAAAATATACTTAAAAAAAGTAGAGGAAAAATTCAATTTATTAGTTCTCTTAACTTACCCGAATTAAAAAATACTCAACCTGCAACAGAAGTTGCACAGAACCAAGAAAACACAGAAGAATTGTCTTTATCTCCCCAGTCTCCAGACTCAGACAACCAAATGTCTCAAGTCACCTCAGTATCGCAACTCCAAGATGTGCAACCCTCTGACTGGGCTTTTGGTGCTTTGCAGTCTTTGATAGAGCGCTATGGCTGCATTGCGGGATATACTGATGGGACTTATTCGGGTAAACATACCATTAGTCGTTATGAATTTGCGGCTGGTTTAAATGCTTGTTTGGAGAAGATTAACGAAGCGATGCCTACGGCGGGCTACGCCTACGCAAATAATAAAATTAATCCTGTTAATAATGAAGATTTAATCCTGCTGCAAAGGTTGCAAGGTCAATTCAAAGGAGAATTGCAGCAATTACAGCAGCATATTGATACTATCGAACATCGAACTACTGAATTACAAGCTAATCAGTTTTCTACAACCACCAGATTATTTGGTCAAGCCATTTTTAGCGTGCAGGGAACTAATAGCCCTGATGTGGATTTATTTCCTAGAGATAGAATACCTGAACGCCAGGGGAAAACCAATTTGACTTTCACCAGTAGCGCCCAATTAACCTTAGCAACTTCATTTACAGGGCGAGATTTGCTCCTAACAGGGCTATCTGCCGGTAATTTGGGTTCTAATGCATCATTGCTATCTACCAATATGGGGCGGTTGGGTTTCGAGTCAAATACAGACAACAATCTATTTATTAGCGACTTATCTTATCGATTTCTCGTCTCGGATAACTTGGGAATTGTCGTTGGAACGGCAGGAGTCAACCCAATCAACACCTTTCGCGGTATTAGTCCTTTAGAAGGTTCTAGCGACGGCGCAATTTCTCTATTTGGTCAGAGGAACCCAATTTTAAGCATTGGTAACGGCACTGGTGGTATAGGCTTTGACTGGCAAATTAGCGATCGCATCAGTTTGCAAGGCGTTTATAGTGCCGAAATTCCTAATTTTCCTGGCAACAGCAACCAGGCGGGACTATTTGGCGGTAGATTTACTGCTGGCGCTCAGTTAAGTTTAGCACCCACCAATAATATCGATATCGGCGTGCATTATCTTTATTCTCACTCCCCAGATGGTTTACTGGGAAGTGGTATTGGCGACTCTCAACTAATTTCGCCTTTTGCAGAGGCAACAGCTTTCAATACCCAAGCCATTGGCGCTACTGCTACTTGGCGAATCAATCCTAACTTGCAATTAGGCGGTTGGGGTGGTTTTACTTCTTCCAAACCATTAAACCTTTCTGGAAGCGTAGAAACTACAAACTGGATGGTGTTCGCAGCCTTTCCCAATTTGCTGCGTCCGGGAAATTTAGGGGGCGTTCTCGTTGGACAGCCACCCAAAATTACTTCGAGTACCTTACCCAATGGCTTTAATTTTCCCAACTTTTCTGATGGGGGAACAGCTGGCGGACGTAGTGACACATCAATTCACGTAGAACTTTTTTACCGCGCCCAGTTGAGCGATAATATCGCCTTGACTCCGGGCTTATTCGTTATTTTCAATCCCGATCACAATGCTGCTAACAATGCATTAGTTGTTGGAGCATTAAGAGCAACTTTCCGGTTTTAATCTTGTACTGATGTAAATGTAATCAAATACGCTGTTTCCATACTGATTAATTCAGTATTAAATGCTTTCATCAGCCAATGAAAGCGAAGAAAATCCATGCGTGTTTTTTTTGATATGTGATTAAAGGAGTAAATTTTTCATGAAATTATATTCATTAACCAAGTTGGGTTGTGTTGTTCTTAGCAGCAGTTTAGCCGCAGTCATTATCGGTTTAGCTGAAACCAGCGCTTTTGCTCAAATTACAATTCAAAGCACCGGTACATTATCCGGGACTATCCAACTACCCAGCATTAATCCTAATTTCAATGGCAGTACTACACGTGTTGATACAGATAACACCGGGACTTACTCGCGGAACTTAGGAACTAATAATAATCCTAATTACGTTCCTGTATACAAATCAGGTTATGTGCAGGTAAGAACCCGCTCTGATGGTAGCTTGAATTACTTTGTTGACTTTAAAGGTATTCCTATTGTCTCCTTTAACGGCGTTCTGACTTCGCCACTTCTCTCTGCTGGTGAGTTGACACCTTATAAATACCAGGGAAGATTGGCAGGAACTACATTTCAAGGAGTAGTTCAAGATGAATTTAATCTTACAAAAGCCTTATATACTGGTACTGTAACCGATCCAAACACTGGAAATCAGTATCAGGGAACTTTTGAAGTGAGTGGATATGGAGTTCGATATAGCGATCGCAATGGTGGTGCAACCCCCACAGTTTTTGATTTCAAGTCCGATATCCCCGGTTCACCAAAGGTAACTTCTTTGGAAATGACTAACTCTCCCTTAGCGAGAATAACAATTAAAGTCCCTGCAACTGCAACTCTCATAACTCCGACACCAGTTAGTGGTGGTGGTACGGCCACTCCCCCGCCAGTAATTAGCGGTGGTAGTATGCCGACTCCTACACCTGTAGTTAGTGATGGTAGTGCGATCGCCTCCCCGACACCGACAACGTCCATATCGGGGTCTAATTCTCCATCGCCCTCTACTACACCTAATATGGAGTTGAGTAATGGTAATTCCTTGGAGGTGAATCAAGTAGTTGTCAATCCTGCAACCCTTGCTAAAACTCCTTGTCCAAAGGATTTTGTCGATAGCTGCACAAGACCCTCTTCACCCAAACAAGCGATCGGCCCCCGTAGTCGAGTTCTATTACGTTAGTTATTTGAGAGAGCTTTTTTGCCCCTTAAAAAATTAAAAGCCTGTGGAGCATCAAGGACTTGTACATATACCATAGATGGATTCTTAGCAAAAGTTTTCAGATGCTTCTGGAACTCTAGTAAGGCAAAATGAAATCAGTATAATAGCCAGGGAAGGGGCAACATTGCAATTAAAAAAGTTCAACATAACTTATTCGCGGTGTTTTTATTGCTCCGGCTTCCTTTCGGTGGTAAATTTTACCGTGATGATTTTCTGCTGGAGTTTAGACTAAGCAATGGAAAATGACCCAGCAGGGCTGAGTTAATCAGAGACTTAGCAAAAGTATGAAGAATCTTGGGTATTAAACAGCAACAGATGGTTCTTTAGGTGGTCGTGCTACTGTTTTTTTAACAATGGGACATCGGTTTTTACGGTGACGCTTCTTTCCTTGTTGCCAACCGGGAGACTTTCCGCGAGGTTTGGGTGCAGAGGTGGGAGTACCAATGGCCGCAAAAACTCCACCTATAGCTTGAGCAACTCTTCCAGGGGTCAATTTATCTAGAGACTTCTGCCAAGGTAAAGGATTGTCAGTAACGATATCGCGGGCTAACCACAATTCCCAAGTCATCAGAGGCATGAGGTCACTCCACCGTTCACTTTGCTTAGGAGTACCAAAGTTTGGTACAGTCCAATGTAGACGCTGCTTCAAAAAGCGATACCAGTGGTCAATGGTAAAGCGACGCAAGTAAAGACACCAAACTTCTTCTAAGGGTGGCATTTCTTCTCCTACCCAAGCCAACCACAAAGGTTTGGACACTCTCATGTTACCTTGCGCGTCCAGACGTTCAACTCTGATGATTAACATTGGACGTGTAGCAGCCTGACGGAAGTGTAAATCTTTCCACAAGCTCACACGCACACGTCCTAATTTTGGGTCATTTATTTCTAATACAGATGTTGCTTCATTCCATGTTGTGGGCTCATTCAGTTTAAATTTATCACCATGCTTTTTAGGTCGCCCCTTTCCCGAATAAGCTTTTGGTTCACCCCATAAACACAGATTTGAACGCAACCGAACGAGAATATCTGCTGGAATATTCGCAGTTTTTAAGATAAAAGGCGCACAACCATATTCACTATCCCAAACTGAAATCGGTCTGGTAGGCAAATATTTACACACCTGTTTGAGTTGCCAAATTGCTTTCCCAATAGGACTTTCGGCACTTGTGATCCGTTCATGTCTTAATGGTAATGCCCAACTTCCCTCATTTTCAGGTATCCAGGCAATTGTGCTATATCCTTGACCAATGGTAATCGGTTTATTTCCTGCTATGGATGTGCCACTATGCTCATAAGTTCGCTCTTGCAACCTGACGGCATCTGGGCGTGACCAGTTTGTGTGATCTCCTGCTAACAATGGTCGTCCCTCTGCGGGGATTTGTTTGATATATAGCTGCATCAATTTCTGTCGCTGTGGCCTACTATCTTGTAGTGCCTCATAGATACTTGGCCACTTCCTTCTAAATACTGGCGATAGGGACAATTCTGCTAGGCAATAAACATTTCTAGTTAGCAATATGGCATCTGTCAACTCAAAAGTTGCATCGTGTGCTCTGCCTAAATATTTGTAGACTGCTTGACGGAATTCTTCTAATCTGGCACGTTTCATCTTGGCATCTGAGTAATGGTAGTTCGTTTCTCAGCTTCTGCCAAAAGGGGGCCTGTATTCAATCAGACACCCCTTTTCTTCTTGCTTATTATATGATAATGATAATCGAATAAGGGGGGTGGGAGAGAAACGAGCGACGCTCGTTTCTCTCCCACCCTTTTCATGATTATCATTATTGTATTATTTTCTGAGCAGGTATACTACACAATAATTGTTAAAGGTCAGGATGCTTTAAGGCTGACAAGATAATATTTTTAACCTCTAATTCCTTTTGATTTGCGTTCTCTCATATCGCTTTTAGTCTAAACTCCAGTTTCTGGCTATACTAGGGATTTGAGGTGATTGATTGATAAATTTCATTCCCCAGTATGAAAAAAATAAAAACTCTAAATTTCAGACATATTATTAATATGAGCGTGCATCTCCTTTTAAGTGACACAAAAGCCTTGTCTAGTCTGAGAGTAAATAAATTCCCTTGGGAAGATAAAAATTTTATTAGTCAATCACTGACACTAACACTACAGAGTCAATCTAGATCGATCAAACATCTTCTGAGTAAGCACCTATGAAAGAAGAATTGATAGCCAGAGTTATACAGGTATTACAAATTAATATGAGTTGGATGACTTGGAATTTATTTCTAGCTTTTATACCTTTGGCTTTGAGTATATGGTTATTTCGCACGAAGCGCGGTGGCTCTTGGCTTTGGTGGCTAGGATTCTTAGTTTTCTACGCTTTCTTACCAAATGCACCATATTTATTGACTGATGTAATTCATTTGATAGATGATATCCGCAAAATCCAATCAGTGTGGATGATTACATTGGTACTAATTCCTCTGTATTTGCTAGTAATTATAGGTGGATTTGAAGCTTATGTAATATCGTTAATTAATTGGGGTCACTACTTACATCGGATGGGCAAGAGCCAATGGATTTGGCGATTTGAGTTGATTACCCATTTTCTGTGTGCCGTTGGTGTTTATTGGGGGCGATTTTTACGTTTCAACAGTTGGGATTTTATTACTCAACCCGATGCTGTACTGACCAAAGGTGTTGAAGAAATTCTTGGTAAACAGCCATTAGTAATTATCGCTATCACTTTTGTAATTCTGATCGGACTATACTGGATTATGAAACGAGTGACTTTAAGTTTCGTTAGGCAACCCAAAAATACATATCCTATCGAGGCACAATCAACTGATACTAACACTTCCAACCCTGGATGATTCAAGTACCTACACCTCCTTTTTCTTGCCTACGGAACACTTCGCAAAAGACAGAACGCTTGGTGAAGGGACAGGTGTAGGCTTGTCAAGTCGCTTCGCTCCAATTAAAAATTAAAAATTATTAATTAAAAATTGCAATCAGTGTTAGCTCTGTACCCCAAATTAACTAATTAAAAATTATTATCCTCCTCAATTTTTAATTTTTAATTAAAAAAAGGTCAAAACAAAAACCTAGGCGATTGTTGAAAAAGCTTGTAAAATATTGAATCTCGACACATGAAGCATTCTATTTTAATAAAGTTGACGACGGGCAGCTGCTAAAATTATTCGTTGTTCAGCACGAGCGATCGCCTGATATGTTCGCTCAACTGCTTCCGGTTCAACAGAAATGGAAGTTATGCCCCATTCTACTAATTTATCAATGATTTCTGGATAGAGGGCTGGTGCTTGACCGCAGATTGAACAAGGGATGCCGGCACTTTTAGCCATTTGGATGAGTTGAGCGATCGCACTCATAACTGCGGGATGGCGTTCGTTAAATACTTTTGCTAGCTGTCCTTGTTCTCGATCCACTCCCAGCAATAATTGAGTTAGGTCGTTTGTACCAATAGAAATTCCGGCTGCACCTGCTTTTACATATTCTGGCAATAAAAACAGTACGCTTGGCACTTCTGCCATCATCCACAATTGAAACTGCGATACTTCAGTTAAAAAAGCTTGCTCAACTTTGCGACGACAAAAGACAAATTCTTCCACAGTCCGCACAAAGGGCAACAAGAGGTTGACATTGCTGTAACCAGCTTGCTGTACATTTGCTAAAGCTTGTAGTTCTAACTCAAATACTGCGGGATTTCGCAAATAGCTGAAAGTCCCACGTTCACCTAACATCGACTGCGGCGAAGATTCTAAACTATCACTCAACGATGGTAAATCCTGCGATCGCCAATCTAAAGAACGATAAAAAACCGGTCTTGGTGCAAAAGCACGGGCAAACTGCATAATCTGCTCAGACCATAGCTCTAATAATTCTGCTTGACGACCGCCTAAAATCCAACTATTGGGATGTTGCCCAGACAATATATTTAGTACCATCAATTCTGAGCGCAACAATCCCACCCCATCCACAGGGAAGCTTTGCACTTGTTCTATTAAACTGGCCTGACTCAAGTTAACCAGGAGTTGGGTAGCAATCATGGGTAGATGAGAAGTAATAGGAAAATAGGGCGCTTTCGGATTGGGGTAATCTGGGGAAAGAAAATTTACTTCTCCCAGTCTCCCACTTTCCTGCTCTCTAACTCTTTCCATCTCCTCCTTTGAGTTGCCTTTGATGCGATAAATTTCTCCTCTATCGCCATCAAGTAGCAGTCGTTCACCAGTTTGGATTAAGGTTGTGGCAGATGTTGCGTTTACTACTGCTACGATACTTAATTCTCTAGCAAGAATTGCAGCATGGCTGGTTAATCCGCCTTGTTCTGTGATGATACCAGCCACTTGGTGCAGTAATGGTAGCCAATCAGGAGTAATTGTTGGTACTACTAAAATCACTCCCTTGGGTATTTGTTCGGGTTTCTGCTGCGAATTAATAATTACCAGGGCATTGGCTACTACACGTCCTCCGGCTGCTCCTAATCCCCTAATGAATTGTCCGTGGGGAATTACAGATTGGGGAGAACTAATTTGTGTGATGTAGAGCTTGCTAGATGTGGTTTGTTGAGCAATAGTCCATTTAATGGTAAAGATTTTACCTAGTTCACTTACCAGTTGAGTTCCTAAAGCAATTATTTGTTGTAAGTATTCATCTTGTAAAGCATACTGTTTTTGTTGAGCTTCTTGAAGTACGTAGGTATTTAGACAAGTATGATCTGCCGTTATCACTGAGTTTGGTATGGGTGGCGAAAAAGTTTCCGGTGCTGCATCATTCACCCCATAAGCCAGCATTTTATTACCCAACTGTTGCTCAAGCACAACCCCCGTTGCCTGTTGAATGTAGTAAACATCTGGCTGGACTTCGCCTTGAGCGATCGCTAATCCTAATCCCCAAGTAGCTTCAATTTCCCACCCAGAGGAGTTGGCTTTAAGCAAACCACTGGCGATCGCATTCTCAACAGGTTGCACTAAAACTGCTAAATTTATTTGTTGTAGATCAATTCCTGCTCGCTGCCAATATAGGAGACTTCGGGCCCGAAATATCTGGCTCCAAGTGCGCTTTAATCCCCAAGCGATCGCTTCTGGTTCGCACTGGCAAAACACCGACTCCAGCAAACCAGATATATTCTTCATACTTGGGGTAGCAGGTGATACTGCCAAAGTCGGGCGAAGAATTAAACAGCCAGTTTGCCATTCTCTAGCTGCTTGGAAAATTTTACTCACCCACTCCTGTGGCACAGTCGCAGTGAGAATTTCTTGGCGCAAGCGACCAGCTACCTGCTGAAGTTGTCGCCAATTAGCGACATCTAGGTGTAAGGAAGAATGGGGTAAATCAGCCACCAATGACTCTGAACTATTGAGATTTTCGAGAAATCGCCGCAAAATTTCTGCTGAAACCACAAAACCAGGCACTACCGGATACCCTCGCTGCATGATTCTGCTCAAGTAAAACGCTTTGTCTCCTACTTTAGTGCGGTCTTGTAGTTTAATTTGGTCTAGCCAGTAGAGTTTATCCACTCAATTTGTTAGTTGTCAGTTGTCTATTTGTAGCCACAGCCATTTCTTCCTGGTACACGATAATTGAGAAATCGACTAATTTCCTAATAGTAATAGTTTCCAGCATTTACGTTAAATTTGCCGACGCTGTTAGTAGTTAATTGCTAGTTACACGATGTATTTCCTTCATTTAACCTCTTCTCCTTGAAACTAGGGGTTTAGTTGTTCGATTGAGTTGTAAATGGCGATATAGGATTTAATGATTGAGTGTATAGGCTAAAAAAGTATTTCCGAATTGATTAATCGCGCTTACATCCCCACCCACAAAAATATGGTGATATAAGCGAGATCAATAAAAGATTAAAATACTTTTGCCCTATTTTTGTAAAAATATTACGAATTCACCTAGTACAACAAGGCAAAACTAAAAAGAAAGAATGCTGATTTTGTAGAATATCTAGCGATTTTAAATGGGTGGCTTATTTACGCCATGACCTAACTTGTACAGTACGGCAGAAATTTGTCTATCCTTAACAAGGGATTTTGCCTCTTGCCTTGTTAAGCACCAAGTCTTGTTAATTGATGAAGTGATAGCTGGATTTAAGTTGTGCTATCATATAAGATTATTTACACTAAACCAAGCATTGCCAAATACTTACTACCTTGCAACTGATGATTGGCTGAATATCACCTTCAGGCTATGCATTGCCTTGCTGATTGGAGCATTTATCGGCTTAGAACGCCAAATTCATCGCAAACCAGCTGGTTTAAGAACTCACATCCTCGTGAGTTTAGGCTCATCTATGTTTACTCTCGTAATTATGCAAACAGGTGGCTTACAGTCTAGTCATGATGCACTTAGCCGCGTCATTCAGGGAATTGCAGCCGGTATAGGATTTCTCGGTGCTGGAGAAATTGTGCGTCAATCTTCTCAAGAATCACAGCGACCTGAAATTCACGGACTCACATCAGCGGCGGCTATTTGGGTTTCGGCTGCATTGGGAATTGCTGCTGGCTGTGGTTTGTGGCAGTTAGGATTAATCGGTGCTTTGATAACTTTTTTAGTTCTCAACGTTTTTAAAAGGTTAGAAAAACATCAAAATAATTGATAATTAATAATTATAAAAAGCCCTGCTTTCAGGAAGGGCTGTCTTTTGTGCCATGTTATGCTCGTGAAAACTTTTTGCGTAGCCGTCCAAATGGAAACTCTATAAACTGATAAATTAGATAGGCTAATGTAAAAGAAATTAATAGACCAATTCCTGCTTGAAAAACTTTATCCAATTGTGGGAAATACTTCCAAATAAGGAAAAGTACACTGTAATGGACAAGGTATAGTGAATAGGAAAGTATACCAACAAAGCGCACCCACTTTAAATTTAGCACTGTGAAGAATCCCCAATTGGGAAAGCGAATAGCGGTAATAAAGATTGGGTATAAGGCAATTCCTTGGATAGTAAAACGAATAGTTTGTCGAAACTCAAATGAGCGAGATAGACATGTCAAAAGAATCACAATTATTCCTAAAGGCAAAAAGAAATACTTCCAGAGTTTGTTAGAGTAATCTTGTGTATCCAGTATTGGATTACCACTGACTGCCAATGCACAACCAAAGAGAATACTATCTACCCGTGTATCTGTTGAACAAAGTATACGTCCTTCAGATACTGAAAAGCCATAAAATAGAACACACCGCCAAAGTAAGACAGCTAAACATAATCCCCAAAAAATTAGCATTTGCATGCGTGGGGTAATACGTAGTTTACGTAGAAGTAGATAAAAGAGTGGAAAAAGCAAATAGAAGTGTTCTTCTACAGCCAGAGACCAATATACCCAACTGCCGGCAGCCATTCCACCACCAAAAAAAATTCCATAGTAATTGGTATAGTGTAAAAATTGAGCTATAAAGGCTGCTGGGATAATTTTTCCCGGAAGTAATTCTAAGAGTGTTAAGCCAGCTCCTAACCCCAAAACTAAATAGAATGAAGGCCAAATACGTAGGATTCGTCTTAGATAGAAGAACTTAAGATCAATGTTCTCATAGCGATCGTACTCTAGCCTGAGAAGAGTTGTAATTAAATAACCACTGAGAAAGAAAAATATTGTTACACCGAAACTTCCAGGAAAAACCTTTGCAAGTCCTGCATGGGATAAAAAAACAATTAAAAAAGCAATAGTTCTTATTCCATCGAGGGATGGTATGTACATTTTTGAGTGTGCATTTACACCAGAGGAAGCCTTTGGGTTAGCTCCAGGCGAAGATGTTAAGGATTTTTCCACAAATCTTTACTCATTAATGGTACGACATGACACTTTGTATTATATTATATTATGCATAAAATACTTATCTAAGTAAGCGACCAGCTAAAAATGCTTATGCTTGCCCAATCATTATTTTGATGTACTTACTATCAGGGTGTTGGCCAATGTATATTTGGCAGCAATTAGCAGAATATCTTTCTTATTGATGTCGAGTAGTTAACCATCACAGAAGCGGACAAACAGAATATTTTTTTTACAAAAAGCTAAAGGAAGTTTAAAAAAGCCGATTGATAATGCATCGGCTTAACACGCAAGGGACAAGTCGGGAAACCGCAAGGGCGCAGTGGCTCCCCAACCTACCCATAAATTTATCAAAGTCTTAGAGGATGAATGAACAAGTCCTCTTCTTGGTAGCAAAACATTCTAGATCCCCCTAAATCCCCCTTAACAAAGGGGGACTTTGACTCCGGTTCCCAATACTGCTCGGATAAACAGGGGAGGCGAAACTCTTCCCCTGCCGCCATTTCTCCCCCTGCTCAAGAACAGCTTGCCTCAACCAAGAAATTCCAAAACCTACGCAGTATTGCTCCAGTTCCCCCTTTTTTAAGGGGAGCCAGCGCGGTCTTGGGGTCTCCCCAAGTGGAGCGACTGGCGTGGGTTAGGGGGGATCTAAAAGTGTCAAAGTCACAGCGAAATACTTGTTCATTCAACCTCTTAGAATTCAAGGATTCTGATTTTTATTTGACAAGAATAATAGAAGAGCGATAGTCTACTGTTCTTGGATAGCTGCTGTTTTGGGAGGAAACTGAATTTTGGGATCTGGCATAAAATTGTATCTCAAGTAAAATCCTCCCCAGACAAATAGGATAATTAACAACGCACCAATACCAAGGGGACTGGGAAGCCAGAAAACAGCTTCGATGTGGTTTAACTGACCAGGTTGGAGTTTCCACACTAATTGATTGCCATTTTTTTCTGGCTCAATAGCAGTTTCAGTTTGTTGAATGTTTTTGGCTCCCCAAGGAGTCTTCAAACTAAATTCCAAGTCGAGAATTGAGCCAGCATTAGCTATAACGTTACCTTTACTGGCAATTAGAGAGAGCGATCGCAAATCCAAATCGTAAATCAACCGATTTCGGACTAAAAGGAAAAAATAATTCTCTTCCAAAAGCACATTTGATTCAATTTTCGGCAGTGCTGAGTTAGATTCACTCTGCACAGACTCAGAGGGTTGATTTGTTGTACGGGAATTAAAAAACTCGTTGAACTTCTCTTGCAATTCTGTCCCACTACTAAAAGGAATTGTGACGATGATTTCTTCTTGGGAAACTCGCTGCGTTTTACCTTCTAGTTGACGGGCACGGCGTTCTATGGTATTTAACCATTCGTACACAGAATCACCGCTAAAACTGGTTAGCCGCTCTCCCAATTTAATATGCTGTACTAATTCGCCACTGTTTGAATTGTCAAAGTTAAGCCCCACATCGTACTTAACACAGCCAGTCAGTAACAGAGATGTTAACAGTACTAGCCACAAAATAAAATTTCGCATGGGAAAGACGCGGTTCATTCGATTTCGACCATTCAGTGTCAATACAAAACTAAATGGTCTGATGAACCACAAGAAAATCTTTCCGAAAATTGAAGAATTTGAAACCATAAATTTCCCCAAAAGTCAACATGGTATCAGCCAGGGGTTCCTGAAAAATTCAACCAAAGCAAGTATGAGATGGTTAAACCAATTGCAATTAGCGCCACCCAGATAAAGCGATTATCTCTGGTATTGACCTGACTGAGGTCAACAAATTCTGGCTCTGTAGATTTTGGCTTCTGCTGCACAGAAGATTTAGTAGGTTTAGCTGCTACAGAAATTTTGAGTTCATTCTCTTGTAATGTACCCAAATCAGGGATTTGGGTCATCCATTCATTAGGTCTTTTCAGCTTTGGTGCTTTTAAGATGTAAACCATCTGCCTGGCTTGTTTGCTGGTTTCAATATAGGGATGGCGTTTGAGTCTTTCGCAAAGAGCGATCGCATCATCCGTACGTCCAGCCGCTTCATAAGCTGTCACCAGAGAAATTTCTACTTCACCCCCAAAGCGAGAATTACGAGCTAATAGGGCGCTGGCCTTTTCTAAATTTTCTACGGCTTCGCGGTATCGCCCATTTTCAAAGGCAATTTTCCCAGTCTGGTAGAAGGTTTCAGCAATTTCTAAACTTTCTGCACTCACGTCTTATACAAAAATTATCACTGTTTTAATTTTGCCAATACCAGCAATCTTTTTGGAATCTTTTCAAAAGCTGGCAATCTGAAGGTTCAGTTAAGGATTTTTGGTACTGATTTTAGGCTTCGCGATAGCGTCTCGTAGAGAAGTACAATTTCGCTTCTCTACCAAGGATTTTGGGCTTAACTGAACGGTATTGAATTATATTCACCCAAAACTTTTTAAACAATCTCTAAGAGTGCAGTGCAAGGGTAGGTGTAGCTTGTTGTAGACATTCCTAACTCCTATGATGTAAATTGCGAACCGAGAATCATCGTCCCAATGCCAACGTCAGTAAAAATTTCTAGTAACAGAGCATGGGGAATGCGACCATCGATGATGTGTGCTGCTCGGACTCCTTGAGCAAGCGATCGCACACAACAACTAACTTTAGGAATCATCCCACCACTGACTATACCACCAGCAATCAACTCGCGGGCTTCGCGGATATCTACTTTCGGAATCAAAGTAGATGGGTCTTTATAATCTCTTAAAATTCCACTGGTATCGGTCAGTAAAATTAACTTTTCTGCTCCTAGTGCCGCAGCGATTTCTCCAGCTACAGTATCAGCGTTGATATTATAAGCTTGCCCTGTCTCGTCTGCGGCGACGCTGGACACTACTGGAATATAGCCATTACTAGCGAGGGTGTCCAAAATCTTGATATTCACATTGCTGACTTCCCCCACAAAACCGATGTCTTTTTGACCTTGGGGACGGGCTGTAAATAGATTACCGTCTTTACCGCAAAGTCCTACAGCCAATCCACCAGCTTGGTTAATTAGGGCAACAATTTCTTTGTTAACTCGACCAACTAAAACCATTTCCACTACATCCATTGTGGCGGCATCGGTGACTCGCAGACCATTCTTAAATTGTGGTTCAATGCCGAGCTTATCTAACCAACTGTTAATTTCTGGGCCACCGCCGTGGACTACAATTGGCCGCAAGCCCACGCAGGATAAAAATACAATATCGCGGATAACTTTGTCTTTGAGTGTGCTGTCTTTCATTGCTGCGCCACCATATTTAACAACAACAGTGCGACCAGCGAATTGTTGAATATAAGGTAGTGCTTCGCTTAGTACACGCACACGAGTGGCTTCAGTTTGTCTGATGTATTCAGAATCGTTGAGCATCATGAGGAGCCGCCGTTGAGAGTTAAAACCTATTTCAGTCAGTGTAGAAGACTTTGTAACTCCTCACAATCTCTGATGCAAAAATTGAGTATTTTTGTACTAATAAGCCATAGCTGTTTAGTTCGTCTCCGAAATGTGAAAATCTATAAAAGAAGGACTATCAACCAAAATCAAAAATTATCAGGAAAAATATTGATACACCGATTCTCGATCGGCTAATTGAAGAATTAAAAGTGATGCCTGAAGACTTGCAATATCGAGTGCTGAAGTTTGCCCGAACTTTACTAGGTTCGCAAATTCATGGTGTTCCAGGTAAACAATTATTAAATTTTGCAGGTACAATATCACCAAACGATATTCAGTTGATGCGCGAAGCAATTGAAGAAGGTTGCGAACAGGTAGATGATGAGTGGTAGATACCTGCTTGACACTAATATTATTTCGGGTTTATCCTACGGATGACCGAAGTTTGGTAATTTGAGTGTTCCTAATGAGAGACTTGTGGTTTGAGAACGCTAGGAATTACCTCAATTATTCTGTTGGCAATGTCTTCAGGTGTTTCTCCCTCTTGGACAGTGATGTGCAAATCAGCTTGAGAGTAAAGTGGTGTTCGTTGTTCGAGGAGCGATCGTATTACGCTACGCCATAATCTGTATACTGACGCTTATAAGGAGCTTGCAAACCCAAGACAATATCCTCTCGTGGTACTCCCATCATCACTAATTCCTCTGCTGGATTGCGATCGGTTAAATTCTGTTGCAGCCAGATTTTGTTATCTTTAATATCAAAATGCATCACGCATCGATAAATACGATTAAATCCTTGCCAACCGACATTCATCCATTGATAATGATTGCGTTCTGTGTCTAAAGTGAGTTGGACTTCGACATCGTTATCCGAGACATCATCACTGGCATAGTTCGTCAACAATGTTTTAACATACTCTTGATATTTTGTTAGTTTATCCACTCTACAATCACCTCATCTACTGGATTGTAAACAATTAATAGCACCTGATACTGTTTGATCGCAGTTTGAGTAAACTCCAGTTGAAAAAATGTTTTGTACGTATCCAATGGAACTGCTAAGTATAAGACTCGCTCTGGTTCATATCCTGCTAATGCTAGACGGTAACTAAGAAATTGTCCCAAAGCAGAGTAAAAATCTGTAATTGCCGAGGGGTTTAAAAAGCTTTTGATTTCAATTGCTATTTTTTCATTTCCTTTTTCTGCGGCAATTATTTTCTCTACGCCTAAATCAATTTGGAAATTGACTTCCCCAAATTTAAATTTTAACGGATCGCTCGTAATCCTCCATTGTTCTTTTTGCAAAGCTTTTTTAACTGATTGATGAAAAATATCTTTGGCAGACACAGTTAGATTAATATTCCCTATAAATGAGAGACTTGTGGTTTGAGAACGCTAGGAATTACCTCAATTATTCTGTTGGCAATGTCTTCAGGTGTTTCTCCCTCTTGGACAGTGATGTGCAAATCAGCTTGAGAGTAAAGTGGTGTTCGTTGTTCGAGGAGCGATCGCAATTTACCCTTGAGGTCAGCATCTTGCAAGAGTGGTCTGGTGGTATCCTCAGCTAAACGGCTGTAAATGATTTCAACTGGCACATCTAGCCATACGATCAAACCGTGGTGCAAGTAACCCCAATTTTCTCGCCGTAATACAATACCCCCACCAGTTGCTATAGTCAATTTTGTAAAAGCGCAAACTTGTGAAAGTACATCACTCTCAATTTGGCGAAACGCTGCTTCACCCACTTCTGCAAATAACTGACTGACAGATTTACCAGTTGCTTTGGCAATGACACCATCGATATCCACAAACCCATAAGCCAAATGCTTTGCTAGTAAGGGCCCTACTGTCGTCTTACCAACACCCATCATCCCAATTAAGTATAGATTGACTCCTTGTAATAAACTGTCCACCAGTTGCTTCGCTCCATTTATGAGTTCTGAGTACTGAGTCACAGTTTAAAATTATAAACCCAACGACTCATCCGTGCGTGTTCAAGCGATACATGGGTTGGGCTGCGCCAACGCATTTGATTTTCTAAGACTTTGAACACTGAACATTAGCAATTTCCGCAGGAATCAAATCACAAAGTAAACCTCCAATAAATTTATTTTCAACGGGTATCAAGGCTTTTCCTTTGGGGATATCAAATTTACGCATAACTTTTCTAACTAGCAATATTTTGAGTTTCTCCAAATTCATCCTCTATTTAAGAGCAATTAACTGCTCTTATTAATGTATTTAAAGTAACTCAAGCAATAGATTAACGGTATTTCTGAGAAATTACCATAAGTAATCAACGATAAATTTTTCAAGAATGTAGTAATTTTCCTGATATAACCTGGTAATTGCCGTATATAGATTGCAATGCTTAACAAAAAAATTAACATAGCTTGTTTGAAACTTTATCCAAATAATATCTGTCTATTTAAATAATCCGAATTTTTACTTTAGTGGGTATTTTTGAGTATACACAATACTGTGTTTCTAACAGCACGGTGTCGTTAGTCTAAAAATCTAGTTATCACAAGCCACTGTTCAATTCAATGCTTCCCATACGGGTGTAAATAATGACTTATATCCTGCGATCGCCCAAAAAATCTTTATAAAGAGAGAAGTTTCGGTACAAAAACTACTGCATATTTCACCCCAATAAGGCTGAATGAATAAATATAGGATGAATGAGGCGTCAACTATGAATAGAATTCGTGACGTTGTACAAACAGCTTTAGCAACTGGCTATTTGACAGTGGAAGCTGAAAATCAACTACGACAACTGTTGACTACCCCGTATGACTTAGAAGATTTAAATGCTTTCATGGCTTTGCAGGAAGCTGCCATGACTGGTAAGGTCAAACAGGAGTCTAGAGAGCGATGTGGTATCAAGTAGAGACGTAGCAGGGGCTATGTCTCACCGACGGGGGCGTTTATCATCATCCTCAAAATCTTCATCATCCTCAAAAAATTCCCAATCATCATCATCCGCTTGATTAGGAGTTGGCGGCTGATAAGGGGGGATAATTACCCGGTAATCGGCATCATAAATTGATTCAGTTTTTCCGGCAGCGGTATTTTTTGGTTCGCGGTAGCTATAGGAGTAAACTGAACCAGATTGAGAACTGCTTTTGACTTCTGATTGACGTTCGTAAGTTTTTGAGTCTTTAGTAGGTTGAGGTTGAGGATTAGGAGTAGGCGCTTCTTCTGACTTTTCATCAAAGTTCCAATCATCATCTCTACTGCCATTTGTCTCCCAATCATCAAATTCATCACTAGTAGGCTCATCTTTTTTACTAGCTGGTGGTGGAGGACTGGCAGGGCGATATGTAGGTTCTTCTCGTCGGGTTGCCTTTGTTCGAGGTGAAGTTGTGCTTCGGCGGTCAGGAGTTTGGCGTTGTCCCGCCCCAAAATAATTGGATAAGTTAAACAAGGTAGCAATCAATACAGATGTGAAAGCACCTGCGGTAGTACTGAACAAAATCCATATCGCTAGTGGTAATGGTTGAGTTCGCACGCCCAAAAATACTAGCGATAGGGCAGGTGAAAAATTTTGAACTAACAACAGTGTTAGTCCTCCCAGTACTGCCACTAATAGAATTAAGCGAATTACAGCCATAGCAATTTTGTCAGTTGTCAGTTGTCAGTGGTTAGTTGTCAGTGGTCAGTGGTCAGTTATCAGTCTGATTACTCTTCACTAATTACTGTTCACTGACTACTGACACTATCAGCCATCTCTATCATTACCCTTTTAGGACTATTGTGAAATTTCTGATGAGTCCACCGAGAGCGTTAGTGACGACCTTCCCACCTCTGAATTGGAATGCAGTCAATATCTAGTTGATCTAAAGCACGGGCAACTACAAAATCAACTAAATCCTCGATGCTTTTGGGATTATGATACCAGGCGGGAATAGCGGGGACGATTCTCACTCCAACTTCAGCTAAAGAGGTTAAGTTCCGCAGGTGAATTAAGCTAAAAGGCGTTTCTCGCGGGACAATGACCAATTTTCGCCCTTCTTTGAGTTGGACATCTGCTGCCCGTTCTAGTAAATCGGAACTCAAGCCAACTGCTAGCTTTGCGACTGTACTCATGCTGCATGGAATAATTATCATCCCCAGAGTGGCAAAGGAACCACTGGCAATACCGGCTCCAACGTCACCCCAAGGATGGCAACGGAGTTTACCCGAAAGGGCAACTCCCGCTTGCTCTCGCCAAAATTGTTCTTGTTGAATTGGTTCTGGTGGCATCCGAATTTCCTGTTCTGACTGCCAAACCATGTAAGTAGATTTAGAGGCAACCAATTCAATCCTATAATCCGCTTCTAGCAAAAATTTGATCGCGCGAACAGCGTAAATTAGACCAGATGCGCCCGATACGCCTAAAATTAAAGGCTTGGTGTTATTTGACACGTAGGGTTTAGTTTATAAGAGGCAGGGGGCAGGGGGCAGGGGGTAGGGGGAAAGGTACAAACCTCGCCTCTTGTAGGCGAAAGCACCGTTGCTCCAATTCTTTCCTTGGTTGAGAGCAACAACCGTAAGTGGCCTGGTTTTTCTCCCCTGCTCCCTGCTCCCCTGCTTTTTAACTTTACTCATCTTCCGAGTAAGGATCTAGGTCATCAGGCTCCATGTCATTTGGTAAGTATAGGTCTGAAAGTTCCTCATTAGAACCATTACCAGTTAACCCTTTAGCTAGACCATCGCTGCCGACTGTTACCAAATCAATTTGTTGACGGTAGTAATCGACACTCTTAACTTGCACGGCGACGCGATCGCCCAATCGATAAGAAGCGCGATTTTTCCGCCCAAACAATGCCTGTTGTCTGGCGCGATATTCATACCAATCGTCTTTAAGAGAACTGACGTGTACCAATCCCTCTACCCTTAAAGGCACACCAGGATTACTGCTGGCCTCCACTTCGGCGGCTGGTACTTCAATTTCCACAAAGAAACCGTAGGATTGAACGCCGGTAATCACGCCTTGAAATACCTGGCCGATGCGTTGCTTCATCAGTTGGGCTTTTTGCAGTCCGGCTAAATCAGCTTCAGCTTCTTGGACTTCTTTTTCTCGATCGTTGAGTTGGACAATTACCCTAGTTAAATCGCTTTGGAGTTCTTGCTGCAATTCTGGGGGTAAAACGTTCCAGTTAATTTCCTCGTGGCTGGAGGAGTGGCGCAGGTTAACGCGCTCTCTCACACGGGTATTGCGGCGATCGCGTCCGTTTTCGAGTAGGGTGTAATACACTCTCTGCATCAACAAATCTGGGTAACGCCGCAAGGGAGCGCTAAAGTGAACATATTGCGGTAGTGCCAGACCAAAGTGAGATCCTTTGGTGGTGCTGTATGCCGACGGCTTGAGGGTATCTTGTAATAAGTAAGTCAGAACTTGCTCAGAGGGAGATTCTGCAAAAGCTGTGGTCAAATGCTGATAATCTAAGGGTTGGATATCGACTTCTGGATCTAATGTGAGGTCAACGCCTAAATTGACTGCCAATTTCAGCATTTCCTGGACATCTTCGACATCGGGTGTACCTTGGACTCGCCAAATGGCAGGAACACCAAGAGCATTTAAGTGAGTTGCAACCAGTTGATTAACTAACAGTACCAACTCCGTGAGTAGCGATCGCACTGGTAAATCATTCACCACCACAGCGCCGAGAATCCCTTCATCATAATAGGCGTTTTGACTGGGTGGCAGATTCAACTGGAGGCTACCACGATTCAAACGTACCTGTTTTACGGCTGTTTGCAAGGCTTGGAGGTCTTGCAGAATTTGGGAAACCTGTGATGATTTATCTTGTGCAACACCAGTGAGAATTGCTTGAGCAAGTTCCGTACTCAGTGCAGTCTCTACGTTAATGACACTGGGTTGAATTTCCCACTCCAGCACTTCTCCAGATTGGGGATCAATGGTAATTAAGAAAGAGATGGTTAAGCGATCGCTCCCAGGTACTAAAGAACAGCGTTCTACGACTGCTGGGGGCAAAATTGGCAACACTAATTCTCCCAAATACACTGATTTGCCCCGTTTGAGCGCTTCTCTATCTAAAGCTTCATCAGGTTGGACATAGTGAGAAACATCGGTGATATGAACGCCCAAAAGCCAATTCCCGGCTAAGTTTCTTTCTAAACTAAAAGCGTTTTCTATAACTTTGGTATCACCATTTACCCCTTCAATAGTGAGAGTAAACAAGTTACGCAAATCTAGCCGATTTTTCAGGTCTGCTTTGAGTAACTTTTTGGGCAACTTGGCGGCTGCTTCCAACACATTATCCGAAAAAGTCCGGGAAAGGTCGTGTTTGCACGTAACTAAATCTATATCAGCAGCAGCTTCGGCATCACTACCGAGGATTTGCACAACTCGACCAAGGGGAGGATATTGTGCCAACGGGTAACGCAAAACTTCCACATGAACCAGGTGATCGATCGCTTCTTCTAACTTTGCCTCGTTAGGTTGAATCTTCAATTCAAACAGCAATCGATCGTCTAAAGGCACAGCCCTAAAACCAGCTTCCACCTGCTTAATTCGTGCCAGCAAGGTGTGGTTAGAACGTTCTAAAATCAGCTTCACCTCCCCTTCGGGAGAGCGACGGCGACTGCCTTCCTTGAGAACTCTCACCAAAACGCGATCGCCATTCCAAGCATTACTCAGATGACTTTCGCGGATGTAAATATCCTCGGCTCCTTCCACATCTTGAATAGCAAAGCAAAAGCCTTTACTAGAACAACGGAGTTTTGCCTCGATTATTCCCTCTTCTGAGACACGGCGGTACTTGCCCCGTTCTTTGACTAAAATACCGATTTTTTCCAGAACATCTAAGGCGATGTGAAGTTTTTGTAAACTTTTTTCATCTTCACAGCCAAGTTTCTTTTCTAAAACCTTCCGAGCTACCAATTTATCATCGGTGAAATTGGCAAGGAGTGTAGCGATTGAAAATTCCATGCAGTGAACCGACCTTTGGTCAAAACATCATTTTTTGTTTAATCTGGTTCATTCCTGTATACCCTCACGGCTTACAGAAACAAGCTGGAAACGAATTACCCCAAGGCAAGGCTTCCTAAGTTCTAAGGAAAGTAAGCTAACCCAGCAAGAGCGGGAAACTACTCCCACAGTTCCGAGCAAAGGAAGCCCACCCACGGACAACTCTGGGTGTCTACGAACTTCTCACTGCAAGATGCTCAGGACTTACGCAAAACTTTAGCCGAAACCTTTATTTCCAGGTAGGGGCAATTCATCAATTGCTCCTACCTACCACGTGTAGGTTTGCGTAAGTCCTAATGCTCTCAGAATTCGCCTGCGTTCAAGTCTCTTCACCTAACCAAACTAAGAAAGTACGCCTGATTTTAAGATTTAGCCCCGCTAGTGAATTACGCGACGGGTTTTTGAGAGGCTGGGTTTAGAGAATCCATACTGCCCAAAAGCGCTATGCAGGGGAGCCACTGCGCTCAGAGGGGGTTCGGTAGTCCCTCTTTGTTGGTACAACAAGACCGGGCTACCTCACCAAGGGTCGCAAGTGGTGTCGAAACTACAGGTGTTTGATTGTCTAGAGTGAAGGTAATTTTACGCCATTAGAATCTGATTTTAACTAGGAGGAACTGCCGATGAACCCAATTTTCCCACATGTAGAATCGGTAACAATTAGGTGAGCAGCTTAATAAGCAGTGAGGGTGAACCTTATCTCCATTATTGTAGATTTAGAGCGCACTTCCAGAAAATAGTTCTAGATATCTAGTTGGGTAATCAGTATAGCATTGCAGGCAAGACTACTCAGATAAGTTAGCACTAGCCAAAAATTTCGTCAAAAAACAGCTACTGCTACAATTGGGACACAAGACAAAGCAAGAATATCACCTTGATAGAGAATTATGCTTACTCATTCCCTGCCAAAAAACGACGATCGATAAGTAAATGGGCGTGAATAATTCAAGGTTTGTAGTAAGGGCTTCAGCCCAATTCTAAGGGCTTAAGCCCTTACTACAAGCCAATTTAATTGATTAACATGGCGTAACTTAGTTTTATTTATTCTTGCCCACTTACTTGCTAGAAATGTTTGCGTAGCTTCTTTTAGAGAAGAAATGTAATATTGACAGGCATCTTGGCTGTGGAGTGGATGTAAATTAAAGTAAGGGCAACTTACATTGCTTGAACATCCAAGCAGTATGAACCTCGTTATAAAAAAGATTTAGATTGGTAGCAGTATTATGTTGGCTCAATTCCAGAGCTTGTATCCCAAGGGCAGTCTGATTTCTGAATTAGTGCAAATTTTTCAAGGAAAATATATTGTCCGAGCAAGCGTGCAAATAGAAGGCGTAACCCGTGCGACGGGTATGGCAGCAGCAGAAACAGTAGAAGCAGCAGAAGACCAGGCTAGAACTAGGGCGTTGATAGTTTTGGGTATTACAAATGCGCCACCAGAATCAGTGGCATTTAACTCAAATCCAATTTCTCCAGCGCAGCTAAATCCCTCCTTGAATACCAAAGGTGGATTGAATGAGTCTATTTATTCCTCTGCAAAAGATGGGGATTTTGTTGGTAGTCAATGGCCATCGGTTAGCGATAAAGAAATATCTATACCGCCTTCCAAAGTCCGCAACATCAAACCAGAAGTAGTAACAACCAGTAACGAACAGTATGAGTACAGTAATGCTTCGTCCCTACCAAGCGATACCTATAGCCAGGATTTAGGTCAAAACTTTCCTCTGACTGCCGACCGGGAGCTAGAATTTGATCCTCCAGTTGAAAAATTAGAAATAACCTTTGATAACCAGGTGGAAAATCAAACCTTTCCAGCAATTTCTGCCAACAATGTCACACCATTTACACCTCGGAGTTACAGCCCTCAAGAGGATGTAGCTACCCCATCAGTGACAAAAAAGAGAAATAAGAAAGCTGAACCTGTGGATTTATCGGATGTCATTGCTAAAACAGATGTCGAACTTCAGCGTTTAGGCTGGACACCAGAACAGGGACGGGAGCATCTGATTGAAACCTACGGGAAACGTGGGCGTACTTTGCTCACTGAAGAAGAATTACACGGATTCCTCAAATACTTACAATCACAGCCAGACCCAATAGCGGGATTTTGATTTGTCATTAGTCATTAGTCATTAGTAAGGACTGATGACTAATAACATAGGCTCTTGAAACAGCAACGAAGCTATGGAACCTGTGAATTTTTCTGAAGTAATTGCTCAAACAGATTGTGAAATGTAGCGTTTAGGGTTGACAACAGAGCAGGGACGGGATTATCTGATTAAAACTTATGGGAAGCGATCGCGTACCTTACTGACAGAAGTAGAATTATTAGACTTTCTCCAATATCTCCAATCTCAGCCAGACCAACTTTGATGGATGAATAAGTTCGTAGTAAGGACTAAAGTCCTTAATACGAACCAAGCAAACTTGACTTGACAGACTACTAGCGGGATTTTAGTTAGTCATTTTTGCAAATCGATATTAAGTACTTGAGTAGACTACCCATTGTAAAAATAACCCCTCTTCACTGATGAAAAGGGGTTATTTTTGGCGTTTAAAGCAATTAAAAGTGGTAAATCACCATTTACCAATCGTGACTATTAATTAACAACCGCAACGGCTGGACGGCTACCGGCGGCGTGGCGGTCAATCACTTGGTCAATCAAACCGTATTCCCTGGCTTCTTCTGGTGACATGAAAAAGTCACGTTCAGTATCTTCAGCAATGCGCTCAATTGGTTGACCTGTATGGTCAGCTAAATAGTCATTTAGCCGCTTTTTATGGTACAAAATTTCCCGCGCCTGAATTTCAATATCAGTCGCCTGTCCTTGAGCGCCACCGAGAGGTTGATGAATCATAATTCGAGAATGGGGTAGGCTCATCCGCTTACCCTTAGCACCAGCGCTGAGGAGGAAAGCGCCCATACTCGCCGCCAATCCGGTACAAATTGTACAGACATCAGGGCGAATGTGCTTCATAGTGTCAAAAATGCCCATACCAGCCGTCACCGAACCACCGGGAGAATTGATGTACATATAAATGTCCTTCTCCGGGTCTTCAGCATCCAAATACAGCAGTTGGGCAACAATCAAGTTAGCAATGTTGTTGTCAACTTGTTGTCCCAAAAAGATGATGCGCTCACGCAACAGCCGTGAGTAGATGTCAAAGGCGCGTTCACCTCGACCCGATTGTTCAATAACGATAGGAATCATGGAAGCGTGTTTGTGGCTACTTTAAATACATTTTATCGGTGACAGCACGAAACTGGGGTTGATCTCTACTGTTCTCAAGCAGATAGCTTAAAATTTTATCGTTTTTCTTTGCCCAAAAAGAGTATAAAGGATGATTTTGCAATAGATTCAACCTATAAAGGCACTTTTTCGCGGCAAAAGCTGTCTAAGAGAATATCCCATGTAGGGAAAAAACAAATCAAAAAACTCCAATTATCGCCAACCTCATAATCTCGGCCTTTGCTGGGCAACTTTGGCGATGAAGTCATTAAACCGATGACCGAAATCTAACTTGCTTAGGGACTTGTCTTCATTTTTTGTAACATTTTAAACATTTTTTTAGGATTTCCCTCAGCAATTATCAAGTTATTTTTGTTAGATTCGGTAAATCGATAGTACGAGGTGTATTTAGAATAACCAGTCCTCATTCAAATGCTATCCATTCACAAGAGACGTGCCATGCTGGAAAAACTTATACAAGCCGCCATCATCACCTTCTTGCTCCACCTGATAGCAGGACTTAGCCCAAATACTTTAATTCAGTCAAAGACAGCATCACCTGTGCGAGAAACACCACCAAGTATTGTTAGTTTGCTATTGCGATCTTTTCAGTAAAAATATTTCAAAAATTACACAGGTGTCGGCGATATCAAAGACATGCACTACTACCTCCTACCCAAGAAGTAACTCGCTTGTAGGGTGATCTTGCACATACAGAATTGTCTAGGTTAACACTCTTGGGAACAAGGTAGACTGAGCAAAGAAGGCAACTATTTGGATTTGATCGTGACTAATCGCCTTGCTGAAGCTAAGAGCCTCTATCTCCGCAAACACGCCGAAAACCCCATTGATTGGTGGCCTTGGTGTGACGAAGCACTTGCAACTGCAAGAGCGCAAAATAAACCGATTTTTCTCTCCATTGGCTACTCTAGTTGCCACTGGTGTACTGTCATGGAAGGCGAGGCTTTTTCTGATATTGCGATCGCTGACTACATGAATGCTAATTATCTTCCCATCAAAGTAGACAGGGAAGAAAGACCTGACCTCGATAGCATCTATATGCAAGCTTTGCAGATGATGAGTGGTCAAGGAGGTTGGCCTTTAAATATTTTTCTTTCTCCAGAAGATTTAGTGCCGTTTTACGCCGGGACTTATTTTCCTGTAGACCCGCGCTATGGTCGTCCGGGATTTTTACAGGTGTTGCAAGCCCTTCGCCGTTATTACGATACAGAAAAAGCAGAATTACAGCAACGCAAAGCCTTAATTGTTGAGTCTCTGCTCACGTCTGCGGTGTTGCAAGATGCTGCAACAACTGAGCTTGAAGACCGAGAATTACTCCGCCAAGGTTGGGAAACCAGTACAGGGATCATTACTCCTAATCAATCTGGCAATAGTTTTCCGATGATCCCCTACACAGAATTAGCACTGCGGGGAACTCGATTTAATTTTGAATCTCGCTATGATGGCAAACAAGTTTGTACCCAGCGAGGACTAGATTTAGCGCTGGGTGGGATTTATGACCATGTAGCTGGTGGTTTTCATCGCTATACTGTTGACCCAACTTGGACAGTACCGCATTTTGAAAAGATGCTCTACGACAATGGACAAATTGTCGAGTATCTAGGAAATTTATGGAGTGCAGGAATACAAGAACCAGCGTTTGAAAGAGCGATCGCTGGTACTGTAGAATGGCTAAAGCGGGAAATGACCGCACCGGAAGGTTACTTCTATGCTTCTCAAGATGCCGACAGCTTCACCCAAGCCACGGCAGTAGAACCAGAAGAAGGAGCTTTTTATGTTTGGAGTTACAGCGAAGTACAACAACTGTTAACTCCTGAAGAATTAAGGGAATTGCAAGAAGAATTTACTGTTACCCCTAACGGTAACTTTGAAGGAGGCAATGTTTTACAAAGAAGGAATTCTGGCAAACTGAGTGAAACGCTAGAAGCAGCATTGAGTAAGCTGTTTATTGTTCGCTATGGTGTTAATTCTGAGTCACTAGAAACTTTTCCCCCGGCTCGTAACAACCAGGAAGCAAAAACGACTAACTGGCCGGGTCGCATTCCTTCGGTGACAGATACGAAGATGATTGTCGCCTGGAATAGCTTGATGATTTCTGGACTGGCTAAAGCTGCTGGTGTTTTCCAAGAACCGTTATATCTGGAATTAGCAGCACGCGCAGCGAATTTTATCTGGGAAAATCAGTTTGTCGATGGGCGTTTTCAGCGACTTAATTATCAAGGTGAACCAACCGTTTTAGCTCAATCTGAAGATTACGCTTTGTTTATTAAAGCTTTGCTAGATTTACAAGCTTCCAACCCTGAGCATAAACAATGGTTAGAAAAAGCGATCGCTATCCAAGATGAATTTAACGAGTTTCTCTGGAGCGTGGAATTAGGCGGATACAATAACACTTCAAGCGATTCTAGTCAAGACTTAATTGTTAGAGAGCGGAGTTACACGGATAATGCGACACCTTCAGCGAATGGAATTGCGATCGCTAACCTTGTCCGTCTGGCTTTACTCACGGATAATCTAGATTATTTGGATTTAGCAGAACTTGGTTTGAAAGCTTTTAAAAGTGTGATGCATCGCGCTCCCCAAGCTTGTCCCAGCTTATTTACAGCCTTGGATTGGTATCGTAACTCTACCTTGATTCGCAGCACCACAGAGCAAATAAACTCGCTGATCCCCAAGTTTCTACCAACGGCTGTGTTTGCTATCACATCTGATTTACCAGAGGGAAGCGTTGGGTTAGTTTGCCAAGGTTTGAAGTGTCTTGCACCAGCAGAAAATGTAGAGCATTTATTGCAGCAAGTGGACAAAAGTCAGAATAGAGGATGACGACCAGAAGCGAATTAACAGCAATTGTATTAGCGGGCGGTAAGAGTTCTCGTATGGGTCAGGATAAAGCCTTAATTCCCATTCAAGGAGTGCCGTTGTTACAGCGAGTTTGTGCGATCGCTCAAAGCTGTGCTGATACTGTTTATATAATCACTCCCTGGCCAGAACGCTATCAAGACTTACTTTTGCCTGATTGCCAGTTTATCCAAGAAGTACCTTTATCTGGAGAATCTATATCCCACGGGCCTTTAGTTGGTTTTGCTCAAGGACTAGCCAAAGTGCAAACAGATTGGGTATTGCTGCTAGCTTGCGATTTGCCGAGATTGCGGGTTGAGGTGTTGCAAGATTGGGTAACTAAACTTGATGGCATGGGGGATAATGCGATCGCAGCTTTAGCCGATCATCCTAAAGGCTGGGAACCTCTATGTGGTTTTTATCGCCGTCGCTGTTTGCCACAACTTCTAGAGTTTATCAACCAAGGGGGGCGATCGTTTCAGCAGTGGCTGCGGCAATATCCTGTAGAAGTTTTGCCTTTATCAGAACCCGAAATGTTGTTTAACTGTAATACACCAGAAGACTTGGCTTTATAGCGGTTCCCATTCAGAACTATTCGGTTAAGGCAAGAGACGCGATAAATCGCCATCTTTACAATCATCAGTCCTTCGTCCTGACGGCGATTTATCGCGGATTTGGGATCTATATATTTTCATCAAATAACCTTAACTGAACCTGATTGTGACACGCTCTACTTAACCGCGTCTTTACGCAAATAGAATTTCATGAGCAGAAAAAAATCATTCAAGCTATTTGCTAAAGCTATAGATTTGCTGTTTTTCTAAGCGATCGCTAATTGATGAAGGCAGTGTACCATCTGGGAATGTCTGTCGATCTAGTTGCACTTGTAAATTACTCAAGGGATCGCAACCAGAGGAAATCAGAAATTCTAGTTTTTGGATGTATGGCAAAGTTGCGAGGTTATCTAGAATTTGGAAGATAGCCTGTATATAAGGATGACCACTTTGTTGATACCAATCACAACTGGCAACTTTTGCTTGATCGAAACCCAAGTGGACTGTCAAAGATGGTTCGTCAAATATAGCGATCGCTAACGGACGCGCTTCTTCCTGCAATAATAAATCATTGCTTTTTGCTAAATGTCGCAATTTCTCTAAGCGTTCATAACGTTCCGTCACAGCTTCCGGGTCATCTTGCCAATGGATTGCTACTGTCACTAGATAAGTCTGTAACAGCATATGACCCAGTTTTTTCGCTTTTGTTGCTAGATAATAAGAATTGTAGTCATTTGCCTCAATCAACAATGGCACGCGATCAACTACTTCCAACCCATAGCCCTTAACTCCAGCAATTTTACGCGGATTATTGGTAATCAGACGAATCTTTTTGATACCCAAATCCATCAACATTTGTGCGCCCATCCCGTAGTCTCGCAAGTCAGCAGGAAATCCCAAGCGCTCATTTGCTTCTACTGTATCCAGTCCCATATCCTGCAATGAGTAGGCTTTTAGCTTGTTAATCAAACCAATGCCCCGCCCTTCTTGCCGTAGGTATACAACTACACCTTGACCATCGGCTTCAATCATTTTCAGGGCGGCTTGTAACTGCATTCGACAGTCGCAGCGCAAAGAACCTAAAGCGTCACCAGTTAAACATTCTGAGTGCATCCGCACCATTACTGGCTCATCTTTGAAGTTCGCTGGATTGCCCTTGACAATTGCAACGTGTTCTGTATTGTCTACGGTATGGCGGTAGGCGTAAATTTCAAACTGGCCGAATTGACTAGGCAGCTTGGTAATTACCTCACGATACACGAGGCGATCGTGCTTTAGGCGATAGCTAATTAAATCCGCAATACTAATTATTTTTAAATTGTGGCGTTTAGCGTATTCAACTAACTGCTGCAACCTGGCCATTGAACCATCGGGGTTTTGAATTTCACAAATTACCCCGGCTGGATATAGCCCTGCTAGTCGAGATAAGTCTACAGCCGCTTCTGTATGCCCTGCGCGTTTGAGTACGCCTCCAGCTTTCGCCCGAATGGGGAAAATATGACCGGGACGACGTAAATCGGTAGGTTTTGCGGCTGGATTGAGAGTAACCTGGATAGTACGGGCGCGGTCTTCGGCTGAGATGCCAGTGGTGACACCCAATTCTGGGCCAGCATCAATGCTAACAGTGAAGGCAGTTTGGTTAGTATCTGTAATGTTGCTGACCATCAAAGGCAAGTCTAGCTCGTCTAAGCGATCGCCTGTCATTGCCAAACAAATCAGCCCTCTAGCTTCCACTGCCATAAAATTAATCGTGTCGGGTGTGGCAAATTGGGCGGCACAAATTAAGTCGCCTTCATTTTCTCTATTTTCATCATCTACCACTACAATTACACGACCAGCTTTTAGGTCTGCTAAAGCGGCATCAATCGAATCAAATTTAAAAGCTTGGGTAGTATTAGGCTGTGACACAGATGGATTTCCAGATACCAACGTAAATTTTTTTTACAATTTCTTCTTTTAGATTGTAGCTCCTTTATAAGGCAGAGAAGTAGAGTAGCAATGATTTGATAATAGGGCAAGAATTTTTGCCATTCAAAGTGGGGGTACAGCAAAGGATGAGGGAAACAAATAGAATATTTTATCAAGAAAGGCAGAGGGCAGGAGGCAGAAGGCAGAAGGGAATACTGCCTCCTCCCTCTGCCTGTGACCGAACCGAACTTGGGTATAAAACCCCACCGTCTATACGGTGCTTACAATTGGTTGGGGTCTGAATCCCCAACGAAAAAGTTCCTTCTGCCCTCTGCCCTCAGCATAGATGCCTTCTTCAAAATTTCCCTGCGTTCTCTTCCTTGCCGTCCGAAAAAAGTAGAAGGGTAATAGAAGTTTTATTCGCTGTGAGTCTAGTCGCTGATATTGTTGATAGCTGAGAACGAATTAACCATTCATGGGATAAGGATTTCAGATCATGGGCAAATTAAGACGCGTACCCGTTGGGATTGTTGGCGCGTCGGGCTATGGTGGAGTACAGTTAGTACGGCTCCTGATGGATCATCCAGAAGTCGAACTGGTTTATTTAGGCGGTGAGAGTAGTATCGGGAAATCCTTCGGGGATTTGTACCCGCATCTGGCTCATGCAACTAACCTGCTAATAGAAGCAGTAGAACCAGAAATAATTGCTCACCGTTGTGAAGTGGTTTTCCTCTCTTTACCAAATGGTCTGGCTTGCCAAATCGCACCCAAACTTTTAGAAAAAGGATGTAAAGTACTGGATCTGAGTGCAGATTATCGGTTTAGTAATTTGACAACTTATACAAATTGGTATGGTATTGAGAGAAGCGATCGCACCATTGCCGCTACAGCAGTTTATGGATTACCAGAACTTTATCGCGATCGCATTGCCGAAGCTCAACTCATTGGCTGTCCTGGTTCATATTCCACAGCTAGTCTCCTTGCACTTTCGCCACTTTTAAAGCAAGGCTTAATCGTGCCAGAAACAGCTATTATTGATGCCAAGTCCGGTACATCTAGCAGTGGAAGGCAACCTCAAACCAATTTATTACTATCTGAAGCAGATAATTCCATCGCAGCTTTCAATATCGGCCGTCACCGTCACACCCCAGAAATTGAGCAAATTTGCAGTGACTTAGCTGGTCACGAACTCATGATTCAATTTACACCGCACCTTATCCCAATGGTACGCGGGATTTTAGCAACAGTATATGCCAAACTGAGCGATCCCGGTCTAGTGCGAGATGACTTAATTACAATTTTCTCAGCCTTCTACCGCAACTCTCCTTGGGTAAAAGTCTGCGGTAGTGGCATTTATCCTCAAACCAAGTGGGCTAACGGCAGCAATCTTTGTTATGTCGGTGTAGAAGTTGACTCGCGCACAGGTCGCGTAATTGTCATGTCAGCAATTGACAATCTAATTAAAGGGCAAGCAGGTCAAGCGATTCAGTGTTTAAACCTGATGATGGGTTGGGATGAAACTTTGGGGTTGCCCAAGTTGGGGTTTTATCCTTAATTGGGAATGGGCATTGGAAAGAGACAAGGAAGACAAGGAGGAGGGGGGAGACAAGGGAGAGATTTATTCAATGATTTCCCCTTGTCCCCCATCTCCCTACTTCGGCCCTAAACCGACAGCACCAGCGTAAACGGCGCGATCGCCTAGTTCATCTTCAATTCGCAGTAAGCGATTGTATTTTGCTACCCGTTCGCTGCGACAGAGGGAACCTGTTTTGATTTGACCGGCACGGGTTGCTACGGCTAAATCAGCGATCGTTGTGTCTTCGGTTTCGCCAGAACGATGGCTGATTACTGAACGGATGCTGTTGCGAGTTGCCAAATCAATCGTTTCTAAGGTTTCGGTGAGAGAACCAATTTGATTGAGTTTAATCAAAATCGCATTGGCGGCTTTTTCCTGGATGCCTCTTTGCAAGCGTGTAACGTTCGTCACAAACAAATCATCCCCTACCAATTGCACCCGCGAACCTAACTTTTGGGTCAGCAATTGCCAACTTTGCCAATCTTCTTCGTGTAAACCATCCTCAATTGACACAATTGGATATTGGTCAACCAGTTGTCCCAAATAATCAATAAACTCAGCCGGGGCGTGAGGTTTACCATCGTAAACATACTGACCATTCTTGTAAAATTCGCTAGCGGCGACATCCAAAGCCAAAGCTACTTCTTCCCCTGGCTTGTAACCAGCTTTCTTAATGGCAGCAACCAGCAATTCCAAAGCCACCTGATTAGATTCTAGGTTAGGGGCAAAACCGCCTTCATCACCTACACCAGTGAGCAAACCCTTCTCATCTAATACTTGGCTGAGGGTAGCAAACACTTCTGCACCCCAGCGCAACGCTTCCCGGAAGGAAGTTGCGCCAATTGGGACAATCATAAACTCTTGAAAATCTACGTTATTTGATGCGTGTGCGCCACCGTTAATCACGTTCATCAATGGTACTGGGAGCAAATTCGCTAAAGGGCCACCCAAATAGCGATAGAGGGGAATTTCTAGAGATTCAGCACCTGCTTTGGCTGCTGCTAAGGAAACCCCCAAAATAGCATTCGCCCCCAAATTGGATTTGTTCGGAGAACCATCTATGGCGATCATTGTGCGGTCTAGCAATTCTTGGTTGAGGGCATCCAAGCCTAGCAATTTTGGCGCAAGTGCTTCTTTGACGTTTTGTACAGCCTTGAGTACGCCTTTGCCCCCATAACGGCTTTTATCGCCATCACGCAGTTCGTGAGCCTCAAAAGAGCCAGTAGAAGCACCACTGGGAACCTGTGCTAGTCCGACAACACCATTGGCTAAATGCACTTCGGCTTCAATTGTCGGTCTACCGCGTGAATCAAGAATTTCACGGGCTGCGATCGCTTCAATGGTAGTATCTAGAAATTTACTCATCCGTACTTTATCCTTTATTCGAGTGTGTTACCCATCTAGTCCAACGGCCTAACCCAATCGCTAGCATAGGCGGTTAAGAGACTTTCTCGGCTGACATTAAAGAAGATTTCCACAGTTGGAGTCAACTGACAGGAGAATTGATCGGATTCTGAAACCTTCGTCGGCTGGATTTATTTATGTAACAGCGAATTAAATAATACTGGTGCAAGATATCATATTTCAACAAAAAACTTTTAAAGAATAATTCAGAATCAAGATGCTCTCTACGAGACGCTGTGCCTAGATTCTTATTTCTTTCTTTGTGCCCTACCCTGCGGCAAGCTGCTACGCGTCTATGTGCTACCTTACCTCACGTATACATGGATGCAAGAAGATGGTGCAAGCGTTCTTGATTCTATTTTCGGGGCGATCGCTGTTCAGTTGGTAGTGGTGCGATCGTCCTTTATCAGAAAGTTGGGTTTAAAACCCCGTGCTTCTAGCACGGCTTTATATTAGAGGTATTGTGGTAGAGTTAGAAGTGGTCGTTGACCCACCCAGACATCGGAGACAGAAAGCCTAACACCAAAGTTTGATAGAAAACTATCGACGGCGCAGAAAAGACGGCAGACTGGGATAAGAACGAGAGGCAATTGGTTTCATCCTTAAGTTACAAAACACCTGAAAATCTTGTTTGTTTTCAAGTTGCTGCGGGACACGCAGTCGTAAAGTCTGTGGAGCGAACATAAGACCAAATCCTCTTAGGGGGTGGAGGCGGTTGCTATGAAACAGAAACCTAAGTCGTGAGTCTTAGGAATCCCCGACCGTTTACGGCGGGGAGGATGTCAAAATACTGTGATGGAACCTGAGTCGAGTTTGGGCAACTTTTCCATGTTGATGAAAGGCGAAGTCTTACCTGCTGGCTCTTCTTGGGTAGGTTCTCCTGCCCAAACTGCTGAGTGAGGTAAAATAAGACTTTGGGCTGATATTTGCTAGAACTAGCCCTTTCAAGCTGACTCGAAAAATTTCTTTATGGGTGATAAAACCCACACAAAACGCCATATTTTTTTCATGAAATTCTTATGAATTGGTTAAAAATAGACTAAGTTTAAAATCCATCTTGTTTTATTCAAGAAAATATTTTCAGGATAGATTCACAGGGTTTGCAAACACCTATTAATATCCCATATTTCAGTAATTAAAAAGTTAGCAAATTTCAAATAAAATAATTGGATGTAGCACAGAAGGCTGAGGAACTCTTATAGGTTAACATCCCATTTTTTTTAAATTCATGCAACTGATGCACAAGCCCTTTACAACTGTCTTACCTTTGCGTTCTTTGCGGTTCGTTTCTCTATTCTCTTATTTCCTTCCCAATGCAGCGCAATAGTAAATGTAAAAACCCAGGATGCTCCCCTCAAATCAAATTTCTCAGTAAAAATAAGGCTATATTTATAGATAGCAATCCTGTCTGATTTGAGAAAAGTCGCGGTGTGCAGATCCCCGACTTCTTTAAGAAGTCGGGGATCTAAATTTTCAGGTACAAAGATTTATCTTCAGATGAGAAATTTGCAGAATAGAGAGATAAGTATAATTATTTGCCCTGGAATTCATGAGCCAGAATTAACAGAAAGCTTTAAAGTCGGATTATTAGATATGGTTGCTGATAGCGCGATCGCCTACAACTCCGCAAATATACTGATTTATCCCGGTAAAGATGTTTTAGTTTTATCAGCTTTGCACATTTTGCAGTTCTTGCGCGATTGCTCGATCAACTCTCTAAAATCGCCAATTATATTTATTAGCTTTAGTGCTGGCGTAGTTGGAGCGATCGGGGCAGCACATTTGTGGCAACTCTTGGGTGGTTCTGTCAAAGCATTTATTGCTATAGATGGATGGGGAGTACCACTACAGGGTAATTTCCCGATTCATCGCATGAGTCATGATTATTTTACTCATTGGAGTTCTAGTTTGCTGGGTAGTGGGCAGAATAACTTTTATGCACAACCAGCAGTCGATCATTTATCTATGTGGAAATGTCTGACAAAAAGCCGCTCTGCATCTAACCTCCAAACTGTACAAGGCTGGTGGGTAGATTCATTAATTGAAATTTCTCCACCCAAAGGTTATCTGACAGCAGCTGAGTTTTTGCTTATGCTGTTAAAGCACTATGAAGCAAATTAGTCCGGACAATAGAATTATGAGTTAGGAGTTAGGAGTGGTGAAGGGAAAAGGTTACAGGTGATAGCGTACAGGGGACAGTCAAGAAAAACTATGTCCAATGTCCCATACCCAATGCCCAATGCCCAATGCCCAATGCCCCATCCCCATGCCCCATCTACCCAAATAAAGTATCTAATGTTTCCAACTGAACCGGCTGCTGTTAATAACGGGTTTGGCGCACTGCTAAAAAACCGTGGTTTTATGCTTCTGTGGATTGGGCAAATAGTCTCCCAGTTAGCAGACAAAGTCTTCTTTTTAATGTTGGTCGATCTGGTAGTAGACAAAAACAGTATCTACCTTCCTCCTTTGGGAGTAGCGAAAGAATCGATGTACCCCATTTTGATGGTAGCGTTTACCATCCCAGCAGTTTTATTTGGTTCGGCAGGAGGTGTATTTGTCGATCGCATACCAAAAAAGCTAATTATGGTAGGCTCTGATATCTTACGCGGATTATTAGTCATCGGACTTGCCTTTTTACCAAGGAATTTCCATATACTTTTTCTGATTACCTTTGGAGTTTCCACCATTACCCAATTTTTTGCCCCAGCCGAACAAGCTGCAATTCCTTTACTGGTGCGGCGAGAGGGTTTAATAGCAGCCAATGCGCTGTTTACTAGCACAATGATGGGTGCTTTAATTGTCGGTTTTTTGTTAGGAGATCCACTGCTGAGTTTGGCTGAAACTGGTATAGCTAAAGAGTATGGCCCAGAGTTAGTAGTGGCGTTGTTATACCTGTTCTCGGCTGTAATTATGCTCCCGATTCACTTTCAGGAAAAAAAATCAGCGAGTGAAGGTTTGGGCGATCGCATCGATCTTTGGGCTGACTTTAAAGAAGGTTTACGCTACCTGAAGAAAAACCGTTTGGTATTAAATGCGATGCTGCAAACTACAGTTTTATACTGCGTCTTTGCATCGTTGATGGTACTTGCCCTTCCCTTAGCAGAAAAGTTTGGTTTACAGGGCAAACAATCTGGACGCTTTATTGCCGCAGTTGGAATCGGTATAGTCATTGGTGCGGGCATTTTGGGTCATTTGGGCGATAAAACACATCACAAACCTTTGCCTTTAATGGGCTTTTTAGGTATGGCGCTGATTTTGGCTTTGGTTCCCTTTACTAATAGTCAAGGACTAGCAATCGGATTATGTATTTTATTGGGTGTGAGTGGTTCCCTAATTGGTGTACCAATGCAAACTCTAATTCAACAGCAGACTCCACCAATTATGCATGGTAAGGTCTTTGGCTTTCAAAATCATGCCGTTAACATCGCTCTTTCTGCACCACTGGCGATTACAGGCTGGTTAAATCAAGAGTTTGGCTTGCGAATTGTCCTGATCGCAATGAGTCTCGTGGTTGCAGTTGTCGGTGTTTGGACTTGGAGAAATACCCGCAATGTCTTGCAAGACGTACTTTAACTAATGTAGGCTAATAATCTAGATTTATATTCAATATAAAAACTTATCAGATTTTGATTGAAGTTTTCAATTAAAATGAAATCTTAACTACAGAAATTCAGCATTAACTTTAGCTATAGTCTGAGGTTTGACCGTGCGTTCACAAAGTGTCTCCGCAGGAGAATCGCTCTCCCAAATTAGTCTCCCACAAACTGAGAATCACAAACAGTCTCGTCCTTATAACCCGCCAGTCCTGCCCAAACGTGCATCTGGCGGTTTTGCCCTCCTTGACAGCCTTCATCGCCACGGCGTTGATTACATTTTTGGTTATCCTGGTGGGGCAATTCTCCCAATTTACGACGACCTGTATAAGGTGGAAGCAACTGGTGCTATGAAGCACATTCTTGTGAGACACGAACAAGGCGCAGCCCACGCCGCCGACGGTTATGCCCGTGCAACGGGGAAAGTAGGAGTATGCTTTGGCACTTCTGGCCCAGGAGCAACTAACTTGGTGACAGGGATCGCTACTGCCTACATGGATTCAATTCCGATGATTGTGGTTACGGGACAGGTAGCACGTCCATCCATTGGTACAGATGCCTTTCAGGAAACCGATATTTACGGCATTACCCTACCCATCGTCAAGCACTCCTATGTAGTGCGTGACCCCAAAGATATGGCGCGAATTGTCGCCGAAGCGTTCCACATCGCTAGCACTGGGCGACCAGGGCCAGTTTTGATTGATGTCCCCAAGGATGTCGCTTTAGAAGAATTTGACTATGTACCTGTAAAACCAGGTTCAGTCAAGTTACGCGGTTATCGTCCCACAGTGAAGGGAAATCCCCGACAAATTAATGCCGCGATTCAGTTGATTACTGAAAGTCGCCGTCCGCTATTGTATGTCGGTGGTGGCGCGATCGCAGCCGGTGCCCACGAAGAAATCAAACAACTAGCTGAATTATTCGATATCCCTGTCACTACAACCTTAATGGGGATCGGTGCATTTGACGAACATCATCCCCTAGCTTTGGGAATGTTGGGGATGCACGGCACAGCTTACGCTAACTTTGCCGTTAGTGATTGTGACTTGTTAATTTGCGTCGGCGCGAGATTTGACGATCGCGTAACTGGTAAATTAGACGAATTCGCCTCCCGCGCGAAAGTAATTCATATAGACATCGATCCCGCAGAAGTTGGCAAAAACCGCGTTCCCGAAGTCCCCATCGTCGGCGATGTACGGAACGTCTTAGTAGACTTATTGCGTCGCTGCAAAGAAACAGGCGTTAAGGCTACACCCAATCAAAACCAAGAGTGGTTAAATTTAGTTAACCGTTGGCGCGAAGAATATCCTCTCATCGTGCCGCACCATGCCGACAGCATTTCGCCCCAAGAAGTAATTGTAGAAGTTAGTAGCCAAGCACCCCACGCTTTCTACACTACAGATGTAGGACAACATCAAATGTGGGCAGCCCAATTCCTCAAGAACGGCCCAAGACGCTGGATTTCTAGCGCAGGTTTGGGAACGATGGGTTTTGGATTACCTGCCGCAATGGGCGCGAAAGTGGCGTTTCCTGATGAAGAAGTCATTTGTATTAGCGGTGATGCTAGTTTCCAAATGTGTTTGCAGGAATTGGGAACACTTGCACAATATGAAATAAATGTCAAGACAATAATTATCAATAACGGCTGGCAAGGGATGGTGCGCCAGTGGCAACAAGCCTTCTACGGTGAGCGTTATTCATGCTCAAACATGGAAGTAGGGATGCCAGACGTAGAGTTATTGGCAAAAGCTTATGGCATTAAAGGCATGATAATCAGCGATCGCAGTCAATTAAAAGATGCGATCGCCGAAATGCTGGCACACAAAGGGCCAGTTATCTTAAATGTCCACGTCACCAGAGACGAAAACTGCTATCCAATGGTAGTCCCTGGCAAGAGCAACGCTCAAATGGTTGGCTTGCAGAAGCGATCGGCTTCATCAGCAGCAGAGCCAGTGTATTGTAGCCACTGCAATGCAAAAAATGCTCCCACCCACAACTTCTGTGCTGAGTGCGGGACGAAGTTGTAGCGCTTTTTGAGAATTAAGCAGTTTTTTTACGCAGAGGGTTATCTCTCTGCGTATTTTTTATGAAGAAATATTTATACTAATGTATTTTTCTGCATTCTTTTGGGAATCCTAACTTTTAGGAAGCATTGTACTTCCTGAAATATCACGTAACTTTTAAAGGATAATTATGTCTAAACGCAGATTGCCCAAAGGCCGTAGTGTTAGTTCAGTTGCTCTAGAACCAGAAATTGCGATCGCAATTATTGGACTGTTTTCCGCAGCTGCTGATGGTGAAGGCATTTCTTCAACAGAAGAATATGCTTTAAGTGAATTTCTCAGTCGGGTTGGCTTATTTGAAGACTATTCTGACGAAGACTTTGAAGAATTGACCGAAAAAGTCGTTAACTTGATTGAAGAAGAAGAACCAGAAGATTTAATCGCCCAGTCCATCGAATCCTTACCCAATAAAGGTTATCGGGAAGCTGCATACATCGCAGCTATCTTAGTAGTAGGGATTGACGAAGAAGTACCCGAAAGCGAACAAGATTATATCTCTGAGCTTCAAGAAGCTTTGAAGATATCAGACGAGCGCGCGCAAGAACTTATAGACGGAGTGTTCGGCGAAGAGGAAGATGATGAAGAGGAAGAAGAAGAGGAAGAATAAGATTTCTTCTCGCTGAACCGACGTTAAAAAGATGCCACACAAAGGTATTATCATCAAGTAGTTTCAATACTGTTTGGTTAAGCCAAGAGACGCGATAAATCGCCGTCTTTAGGATCTATTATTTTCATCAAATAACCTTAACCGAACCGTATTGCAAGTAGTTTTACTAACTATGTGATGAATAGAAAAATTTCTCTTGGCTTGATGCTGCTGTTTCTGGGTACTCAAATTAGTGTTACCCAATCAGCAGCTAAAGCACAAACCCCAGTTGCACCAACAACTACCACAAAATCAATTTGCCCTACCGAATTGGGAACAGCTATAGATGCTGTAATCAATCGTCCTTTATTTAGTCGGGTACGCTGGGGAGTTTTGGTACAACCCCTGTCAACGGGATCAACTCTTTATAGTCGGGATGCTCAGAAATATTTTATTCCTGCGTCTAACCTCAAGTTACTGACAACAGCAGCTGCATTGCAGCAATTGGGTGCTAATTTTCGGATTCGCACCTCTATTTATCAAAATGGTAATGGCGTTTTACGTGTTGTTGGTAGGGGAGATCCCAGCTTAACTGATGCTCAATTGCAAACATTAGCACAGCAACTAAAACAGAAAGGTATAACTCAAATTCCAAGGTTGATAGCTGATGATAGTTATATTCAAGGGGATATTGTTAACCCTACCTGGCAATGGGAAGATGTGCAGTCAGAATATGGCGCACCAGTCAGCAGCTTTATTCTCAATCAAAATATTTTTAGCTTAAAACTTGTACCGCAAGCTGTAGGTAAATCCTTACAAGTGATGTGGATTGATCCTGGCGAGGCGAAACAGTGGCGGACAATTAATCAGTCAGTAACAGTTGCCCAAAATCAACCAACCTACGTCAATGTTACCCGCGAATTATCGGGAACAGCATTACGAATTCAAGGACAACTAACAGCAAGTTCTGAACCCTCTTTAATAGATTTACCTGTAATTGACCCTAATTATTACTTTTTGCGGCACTTTCGGGCTGCTTTGGTAACAGAAAAAATTCCTTTGGGACAAACATTAGTAGTAACTGGTGGTGTTCATCAAGAGGAAATTGCTTTTGTCGAGTCGCCACCTTTATCTGAATTATTAATGGAAACTCTCCAGAATAGTAATAATCTTTATGCTGAGGCACTATTGAGAGCATTAGCTGGAGAAAAACCTAGATTAAAAACTCAGACTAGCCCTGATGTAGGTTTAGAAGTTGTCAAAGCAAGTTTAACTAAATTGGGAGTTGATCCAGCAAATTATATTTTAGTGGATGGTTCAGGTTTATCACGTCGTAATTTAGTGACACCAGAAGCTTTTGGACAAATTTTGCGAGGAATGGCAAGAACACCAACAGGATATGTGTATCGCGCATCTTTACCTGTGGCTGGTAAAAGCGGAACCTTAAAAGGCCGTTTTCAAAACACATCTGCTGAGGGGATTGTCCAAGCAAAGACAGGTACGTTAACGGGTGTAGTTTCTCTATCTGGATATGTGAATTCGCCTAAATATGAGCCTTTGGTTTTTAGTATTATTGTGAATCAATCGGATCAACCTGCAACAGTTGTTCGGCAAGCAATTGATGAAATTGTTGTGTTATTAACCCAGTTGCACAGTTGTTAATTTTATGTTAAACAACAGCTTTATTAATTCGGAGTCCCATAATCACTAAATCACGTTCAACACGATCAATTTCAGCAACTTTAGGTAAATGTCCCCAATGTTGAAAACCAAATGTTTTAAAAAGTTTTAAACTGGGTTGATTGTGGGCAAAAATGAAGCATAGTAGGGTATTTAAACCCAAACTGGGACTTTCACTAATTGCTTGTGCTAATAGTTGTCTTCCCAAACCACACCGATGAAAGTGGGGCGCAATGTAAATACTAATTTCGGCAGTCGTATTATAGGCAGCCCGCCCATAAAAGGATTGGAAACTAAGCCATCCAGCAATTACCCCCTCTACTTCGATTACCCAAATTGGGCGTTGTGAAGGCGATCGCGCCTTGAACCAAATAAGGCGACTTTCTACAGATATTGGCTCTAAATCAGCAGTTGCCATGCGGCTAGGAATTGCAGCATTATAAATTGCCACAATTGCAGGTAAGTCAGTTTCAGTCGCATGGCGAATAGTCATTGCTACCGTCTCGAAAAAATTTTGAGAAAATATTCAAAAATAATACAGCGTTACGGCTTCCGTAACACATCCTTGTCTTTTATAAGAAGTGGTAGCGGCGCTTGGATAGTAGCCGCAGTTCCTCCCATTCCTCCACCGAGAAATACGACAATCGCTTAACTTATCTGAGTTTTCGACATCTTTCTCTAGATAGTTTGGCATCAAATAAGATATTCTATTTCGGATGTTTCGTTTATGTAGTATTACTATAAGATAGTGAATAGAAGTGACGGCGTAACGTCCTACAACACAGGAGGAAGTAACCATGATGTCTAAGCATAGCGTGCTTTCAGAATCTGTAATATCTCCACAATTAGAAGCTCAATCTATCGAACTGGAGCGCATACTGAGCGTTCAAGGTTCCCAGGCAAAACTGGTAGGGGCTAACGGAGAAAAAATTACCATTCCTGAACCGATTTATCAAGTACTACTTCAAGTTGTCCACGCAATGGCATCAGGTAAGGCTATATCTATAATTCCTCAACAACAGGAATTGACTACCCAACAAGCCGCTGAATTTCTTAATGTATCACGCCCCTACCTAATCAAGTTATTAGAACAAGGTGAAATTCCTTATATTAAGGTGGGTTCACATCGACGGGTTCGTTTTGATGATTTAATGAATTACAAACAGCAGAGGGATGTGAAGCGCGATCAACTCTTAACTGAGTTAACTCAGATGAGCCAAGAAGCAGGATTCTACGAATAGGAGTAATTCAACCAACAAAATGGCTGAACAGCTTGTTCTCTTAGACTCCTGTGTTATGTTCCCCATGTATCTGCGTGACATTCTACTTCGTTGTGCTACGGCTGGTTGTTATTTACCCTATTGGTCGCAGGAAATTCTTGATGGTGCAACTCGCAACCTTGTAATTACAGGCAAGATGTCAGTTGAGAAAGCAATGAAGTTGGAGAGGACAATTACAGCAGCCTTTCCAGAAGCAATGGTGGAAGTGCCAGATGGATTAGCTGAAATTATGACAAATCACCCTGGCGATCGCCATGTTCTGGCTGCTGCTGTCACAGCTAAAGCTGATATAATTGTTACCTCAAATATGAAGCATTTTCAAGCCAAGGATCTGGCTCGGTGAGAAATAGAAGCGCAACACCCGGATACCTTTCTTACTCACCTTTACGATCTTGATCCAGATTCCATACTTAAAATAATACAGCGATGGTCTTCAGATTTAAAAAAGCCACCATTAACTTTTGTCGAGTTACTTGATCTGCTCAACAAAGAAGTACCAATATTCGCTAGTAAGGTTTTATGGCATGAATATAGCCAGAGTGTTTTCCAAACTGCTAAAAAAGCCTTGGATAAATTAGGCAAGGTGGCACTAGAAGGGGGCTTATATTTTGAGGGAGAGCGCTATCGACTCTGGCAGAATCGGGGAATTTTAACAATTACGGCCAAAAACAACCGAGGGGAAATTCTGCGAGTTGAGAATGGGAAAATTCAGGGAAGTCTTTTATCAGAGGACATTAAGGCATTCCAAATATTTGAACAAAGTTTAGAAACAGAACTAGAACAAGCTAAAATACAAAAATCTCAAACCTGATAGCTTAAAGTTCCCACTAATGTTACATCTAGTATCGTTGAGCGGGAAAAACCAACGTGAAAGCACAGGTATTTAGAGGCGTTAATCAATTATCTTACGAAGATATCCCAGTTCCAACCGTGGAACCAGATGAAGTGCTGGTACAGGTGCGGGTTGTGGGGTTGTGTCAGTCAGATATTAAGAAAATTCGTTATCCACTATACGAACCGCCGCGCATTTTTGGACATGAAACTGCCGGCACGATCGCAGCGTTAGGCAATAATGTCAAAGGTTGGCAAGTTGGACAACGGGTAGCGGTGATGCACCACATCCCTTGTATGCGTTGCGCCTACTGCCTAAGTGACAATTTTTCTATGTGCGATGTCTACAAAAACATTTCCACAACCGCAGGTTTTAACGCCAGTGGCGGCGGTTTTGCCGATTATGTCAAAGTACCCGGACATATTGTGCAAAATGGCGGGCTGATTCCGATCCCCGATAATATTAGTTTTGAAGAAGCGAGTTTTGTCGAACCGACTAACTGCTGCTTGAAAGCGGTGAAAAAAGCGCAGATTGCCCCAGGACAAACTGTATTAGTTACTGGTGCTGGGCCAATTGGATTAATGTTTATCATGTTAGTGAAGTATTTTGGAGCAAAAGCGATCGCTACCGATTTACTACCCTCTAGAATTGAAAAAGCTTTGAGTGTCGGTGCAGAAGCGGCTTTTGATGCGCGTGATGCCGATTTAACCGCAAAAATCCATGCCCTTACTGGTGGACTAGGTGTTGATGTCACCCTGCTAGCTGTTCCTAGTGAGAAAGCCTTCTTTCAAGCACTCGATAGTACCCGCAAAGGGGGGAAAATCTTGTTTTTTGCCGAATTCCCTGATGAGGTGGAAATTCCAATTAATCCGAATATCCTCTACCGTCGAGAAATTGACTTGATCGGTAGTTATAGCTCATCTTATCGGCTTCAGAATCTCTCATCTGAGATTGTATTTAATCAGCGAATTGATGTGCAAGCCTTGATTAGCGATCGCTATCCATTAAAAGATTTATCAGCAGCTGTTGAGCAAGCGATCGCACCCACACCGGATACTTATAAAATCTTAATTTATCCGTAAAAGGAAGATGAGGGGGATGAGGAAGTAATGCTAAAAATTTACTTCGTGCTTTTCTCCCTCATCTCCCCCTACTCCCTCATCTCTCCATTAGCCCAAACAAAATGCTTATTACCTTAGTTGCAGTAGCCTTATTAGCTTTCTACGTCGCTTGGAATCTCGGAGCAAACGATGTCGCTAATGCGATGGGAACCTCTGTAGGTTCTAAGGCTGTCACCCTCAAACAGGCACTAATAATTGCTGGAGTATTAGAGTTTACGGGTGCTGTGTTGTTTGGACATGAGGTAACGGAAACTCTCGCAACGAAAATTGCCAATCCCGCCTTATTCGCAGCTACACCCCAAATATTCGTTATTGGGATGGTAACGGTACTAATTTCTTGTGGTGTGTGGTTGCAAATTGCTACATCACGCGGTTTACCTGTTTCATCTTCTCATGCGGTAGTTGGTGCGATCGCTGGATTTAGTTGGGTAGCTTTGGGAGTAGGTGCAATTGATTGGCCATCAATTGGCTTAATCAGCATTGGCTGGGTTTTAACGCCATTAATTAGTGGTGCGATCGCCGCTTTATTTTACAGTCTAATCAAGCACTGGATTTTAGATCAACCCAATCAATTAGTCCAGTTACAAGAATGGATTCCCTGGTTGAGTACTGCGCTGCTAGGTGTATTCGGCGTAATTGTATTACCATCGCTGACAGAACCCCTAACCAATTTTGTAATTGAGCAAGTTGGTTTTACGATCCCTGCTTACGATATCCCTCTGTTAACTGGTGCAGTAGCAGCAGTTGGACTCACAATCATTAGTTGGCGACAATTGGGAGATTTGGGGAAAACAGAAGAGTCTATCCAATCCCCCATACCCAATCCAGTTGAGCGCTTATTCGGACGATTCCAACTGCTAAGTGCTTGCTTTGTAGCCTTTGCTCATGGTTCTAACGATGTCGGAAATGCGATCGCTCCTTTAGCTGCGATCGTCTACATCAATCGCACTGGTAGCGTACCTATAGATGGTATTACGATCCCCCTTTGGATTTTAATCCTTGGTGGTGCTGGTATTGTTGGTGGTTTAGCTGTTTGGGGCAAAAAAGTCATCGCCACTATTGGCGAAAACATTATTGCTTTGCAGCCTAGTAGTGGATTTTGTGCCGAACTTGCTACTGCTACCACTATTCTTATGGCCTCCCGACTAGGTTTACCAGTCTCCACTTCCCACGCTCTCGTCGGCGGTGTAGTTGGTATTGGATTAGTGCAAAATATCAAGTCGATTAAGTTCCAAACACTAAAAGGCATTGCCGCCGCATGGCTAATTACAATCCCTGTGAGTGCTATACTTAGCGCTGCCATCTTTAGCATCGCCCGATTTTTATTCCACTAAGAATTATTAATATTTTCCTAACTTTTTCTCTACTGCATCTGCTCAAAGCAAAACCTAGACTGCAACAACGCCAAAAAAGCGTACTTTTGCAGAATTGCTGCTCATTCATTAGAATGTTGTGCAGGGGATAGCGTGACTTTGAGTTTCCACAGAACGATACTTTAATCTCCATCGAGAGATATAAACTGTCACACAAGTTACATTCCACAGGAATTTAGAGCTAATTTTGCAAGTCAGACAATTTTCCACCTACACATACACATCTACAAGTCTTTGACAACTACTATTGGCAACAAAATAGGACTTACACCAAAAAACTCTCAAACTCTTATTACTCCGTGTTCTCTGCGTCCTCTGTGGTTCGTTTTCTTGTAACCTGTACGTAAATCCTACAAAACAATAAATATTTATTTGGTTATTTGGAGTGAGATTTATTTAAAAGTAAAAATCTCATTGGCAAGTAATTGATGTAAATTAAACCGATCAAAAACAAAAAAGGTGTCACTTCAAGGTACTTACAGCCATACGGACAATCCCAAACCGCTCAACAGAGCCTTAGCGTTTCGTAGAGAAGTCGTTTGCGTAGCGTTTTGCAGGAAAGTCTGAAATCGAATGACCAATATAGTTTTCAATGCTGGAAAAACACCACTCATTAAGCTGTAGGGTAAATTTGATGCTTTGCCAAGTTGTGTTCAGTATGACAGAATTGCGTTGAAATGCGGAAGTACTGTTAAAATTTTTAATTTATCTGACAAAATACAGGAAATTAGTATGAGCGCCAATAAAGCGTACGGGAAGCAGCTTTATCGTCAAGGTGTTAGAGGTTAGAAGCTAATGGGGCGATTCGAGAAGCAACCAGAAAACCCGAGAGTCAGAGGCGAGCTATCTAGAGCAGCAGAAAATGCTCTTTGGGCTGTAGTTGAAGACTTAGAAAATCTTCAGCAAAATGTCCTCAGAGCTTTGCAAGAAGATGTAAAACGTCTTCAGTCAGAAAAAAATCGGTTATCTGATGAGATTCAAAGCTTGGTAGAAGAAAAAGAGCATTTACAACAAGTGCGCCAAATCACTGAGCAGCAAGTCTTAATTCGTCAACTGGCAGAAGTTCTGGCAAAACATATATCTTCACAATTGCAATCCTCTCTGGCAAATTTAGCTAACCAAAACATAGAGGGTAAGTCTTACGAACAAGCTGCGCTGAAGTCCGCTGAAGTGAGCAGCAATGTAGTAGGTGAAATTAATGAAAAAGTCGAACACATGTTTGACAGCCTGGATGACACCGTTACTGTGACTTTTAACTCACTGCAACAGGAGCTAAAAAACTATCAAAGTAATCTTTCCCAACAGTTGTCACGGATGTATAGCCAGCAGCAACAAGGGGAAACGATTTTGACGGAGTTTGTTAATCGCTTGCATGGAGAACTAGAAAAAACTATAGAAGAAACTTCACGCAAACCAACAACAGCAGGTACACCTACTGTTTTACAGTTTACTGAACCAGAAAAAAACAATTCTTTTGAGACATCCCCGCCAACCTTTAGCGAAGTAGTAAGAAATTCCTCTGAGCCAATTTCCGCGATCCCGAATCAATTTTTAGAAGAAAGAGAAACCACATTAGAGCCTCCCGTTGTTAGAGAAAACACCGCGAACACAATTTCTGTCTCCATCAAAGACTTGTTGGAAAGAGAAATTACATCAGAGCCTCCCATTGTTAGAGAAAGCGCTGCGAACCAGATTTCTGTCCCTAGCAATGACTTGTCGGAAAGAGAAACAACATCAGAGTCTCCCGTTGTTAGAGAAAATGCCGCGAACCCGATTTCTGTCCCTATCAAAGACTTGTCGGAAAGAGAAACGACATCAGAGCCTACTGCTCCTATAGTTCCGCCATCGCAGGAAAACGCTGCTGAACCCATTTCTGTCCTCAATAAGGATTTGTCAGAAAGCGAAATAACATTAGAGCCTCCGATCGCATCTGTGCCACAGCCGGAAGCGATACAACCTCAACCTTTACGAAGGAGAAACGCTGCTGAACCATCTTCTGTTATCCGCAGGATGTCGCAGAGTAAAGCCAAATCTCCACCTTCGACTGCGCTAGAGCCGCAGCCGCCAGCAAAACCTCCAGAATCGCGATCGCCTAATTCCTCTGGCTTATCGCAACTCCAAATCGGCTTCTTGTTGATTGTCTTATCGGCAGTGGTATCGTCGCTTTACAACATAGCCATCAAGGTAATTTTTCATGAAGGTTCGCAGATTTTTGGAGTATTAGATGTAGAACGCTTGCTACCACCGACTTTGGGCAATACCCTGTTAATTTTGACGCTCCGGTTTATGGTCGTAGTACCACTGATGGTACTCCTCTCGCCTATGTTGCATCCAACACTATGGCAAGACTTAGAAAACTTAGCCGCTTCAGTTCGAGGAAATCCCACAGCTGCTAATAACGCTACCAAGCGGATTTTACTGTTGTCGGTTGTGAGTGGGTGCTTTTTGTTTTTGTCTCAGGTGCTAATATACATTGCGATCGCTCAAGTCACCACCGGAATGGCGATCGCACTGTTCTTTATCTATCCAATGATTACGGGACTATTTTCGTGGTTTCTGTTTCGCGATCGCCCCACCACATTCCGCTTCGCTGCGATCGCCGCTATTTGCTGCGGTGAATTGTTAGTTTTAGGGGGTTCTCCTAGCACCAGCATGGGTAATAGTTCAATGGGAAGCAGCACCGCCATTCTTTCGGGCGTAGCTTTTGCTGCCTACATCATTCTGACACGGGTATGTGCTAGCAAACTGCATCCTGTGACTTTTACCTTAATTAACTTCGCTACCATGCTGTTGTTGAGCTTTATCTGCTTGATGCTACCTTTACCAAGCAATTGGAACTTGATAATTTTTGACCAATCTAAGATGCTAGAACTGGTTTTAAGCGCATTTATCTTAGGTGTGCTGACTCTTGCCGGCTATCTGCTAAACAATGTCGGTATCAGTAAACTAGGTGCTTCGCGATCGGCAATTATTGGTGGTAGCATCCCAGTTTTAACCGTGATTTTAGCTGGGTTAATCATTCAAGAAAATTTAGATATTGTGCAAATTTTGGGAGTGTTGTTAGTAACCTTTGGCGCAGCTGCTTTTAGTCTAGAAACAATGCGAAATCAGGTTAAACCCTCCAACCCTACAAATTAAATGGCGAGTTCAATCAGTTTAGGTGTGGTTGGTGCTGGTTTACCTGCGATCGCTCTCAGCATTCATCCTGACGCTCATACACCCACTACTTGTAACTTTTTTAAACCATCTGTGACAAACAAGATCCCCGACTTTTAAAAGTCGGGGATTTAAGTTTTCACGAATAGTTTAGGACTCAACGAAGAGGCGGGGGAAGGGCAATACTGTTTGGTTAAGGCAAGAGACGCGATAAATCGCCGTCTTTACAATAATTAGTCCTTTGTCCTGACGGCGATTTATCGCATCTTAGAGTCACAAAAGCGGGCTAAGTAGAGATCGGACTTCATAGATGAGCGAGCAGCGAGCAGAATAACTTGACTTGTAATATATTTTTAGGGATTTAGCCTGATACAGGTAGGGAAAACACGTATATATAAGCAGTACGAGTAGTACTGACTCAAGCAATTGAGTACGAGTACTTGCTCAAAGAGAAGATTTGCAAGGAGTTAAGACCATTGCAGCATATTTTGGAACTAGGAGATAAGTAGCACAAGGGTTTAGAGTGACCCGTTTTTTAAAGCACATGAATATATGGAGCGATCGTCTATGAAAAAGCCAGTGTTTTTATTCTACGAAAACCCCTGCGAGTAACGCGAAATTCAAAATACCTGATTTCTATGCTCTTGAGGTTGCTGAGATGGTATCTTGATTAATGCCTTTGTGTATTAGTCAACTTAGTCTGCGATCGTCCAGATGCCTAGAGAAAGAAGCTTATATAGTACCTTGCTGCGGGATTCTCATCCTTTTCCAGCAACAAACTATCTATGCCATTCAAGTCTCTCAAGTATATAAAACAGCGAGGCAAAAAACATCCATGAAAGTAGCCAATGAATTAGTTAAATCATGAAATTTCAAAATTCTTTCATGAAAGAAATATAAATTCATTGAGAAGACATCTCTAAATAGTCATCAGATGGTATCCAAGATGTTTTATTATATCTATGGCTAGTAACTAATCTTTCGGTTGTTAGCATGATTAACAAAGCCCTGTGCCTACACGATTCCGCCCGAATCAATCGCGGGTTTCTGTGTCAGATTATCAACACAAAATGATAAATCAGACTGGGCTTTAATAGTCACAATCAAAATATCATCAAACCTTGATTTAAGAGGAATATAGAATACTTAAGTATGCATTATTCACAAACATTAAAATGCATATTTTTATTCCACAATCAAAAAACAATGATATGATGAGAAGCGATATTTGAAAGAACAATAGGTATTTGAAATTGGAATTAATTGCTCTACTTGATGTCTACTATCTTCCCTCAAGCCAACGGCTTATATTTTCAAGACATCACTGGAGGTTGTGAACAAGATAATAGTTCACAATGAGCCGTGTGACTCAACCTCTGGACGTTACTATACCTGGTAAGCGGTTTATTTTGAGATTACTAACAACGATCTCCAACCACTGTGTGCTAAAAATAATTTGCCAAAGCTGAAGAATATCATCTTTTTCGAGTAACAGATATCCCAGATGAACCGCGCAAACTATTTTTTACTCCTAGTCGGCATAGTGCCATAATTAGGTGTATATAAGCAGCTTGACGTTGTTGCTTTTGAAAGATGAGAAAACCTAGAGAAGTTAAAAGCTTTGTAGATTACTTACAACACAGTTGACTTTTAGGAAGTAAACCGCCGTCAAGCTGGATTTGGTGATATCTGTAATTTTCCGGTCAGATGCAGAGACAGTTATAGTCACAACCACCGAATCTGCTTGTATTCCAGAAAATATGCGAAAATGGTAGTTTGGGCTACCACGGACTTCATCGTTATCGCATACTAATATAGTCTGAAGTGAAAAATCGCCTTCAGCCAGGTGTACACTATCTAATTCTCACTCCATTAAAAACTCTGTAAACGTGCTATTCAATTGTCTGTAATATGAGTAACGACATAGATCTGATCAAACGTCTTGACCCCAGTGCGATGGATCAGATCATGCTTTATCTGGCTTTTAGTGCCATGCGGACGAGTGGGCACAGGCATGGGGCATTTTTAGACGCAGCCGCAACAGCAGCAAAGTGTGCAATTTATATGACCTATCTAGAGCAGGGACAAAACCTGCGAATGACAGGGCATTTGCACCACCTGGAACCAAAACGCGTAAAAATTATTGTAGAAGAAGTCAGACAGGCGCTAACAGAAGGCAAACTGTTAAAAATGTTGGGTTCTCAAGAACCTCGCTATTTGATTCAATTGCCTTACGTCTGGCTAGAAAAGTATCCTTGGCAACCGGGGCGCTCGCGTGTTCCTGGTAGCAATCTGACAAGTGAAGAAAAAAGGCAAATTGAGCAAAAACTTCCCAGTAATCTACCAGATGCCCAGTTAGTTAGCTCTTTTGAGTTTCTGGATTTGATTGAGTTTTTACACAAGCGATCGCAAGAAGACTTGCCACCCGAACACCAAATGCCTTTGAGTGAAGCCTTGGGTGAGCATATCAAGCGCCGTCTACTCTATTCAGGCACGGTAACACGCATAGATTCTCCTTGGGGAATGCCCTTCTACGCACTTACTCGTCCTTTTTATGCCCCAGCAGACGATCAAGAACGTACATACATCATGGTAGAAGATACAGCTAGGTATTTCCGCATGATGAAAAATTGGGCAGAACGGCGACGGAATGCTATGCGCTTACTGGAAGAACTTGATATCCTTCCAGAAAAAATGGAGCAAGCTATGGAAGAATTGGATGAAGTTATCCGTGCTTGGGCAGATAAATATCATCAAGACGGTGGTATTGCAGTGGTTTTACAGACGGCTTTTGGTGAAAAAGAAGATTAGTAAAGGTACGCAAAACTCAAAGAGCTTACCTTATAAGCTTTTCACCAATTTTGTTCTTGACTTAAAAGTAGGAACATGGTTGATCTATTTATACTGTAACACGTTAGTAGTATTAATAATACAAAAGTCACAAAATTGCTTGTGACTTTTGTATTTAAAATATTGCAGTGACTTCCAATAATAAATTATCCTATAATGACTGTCTTGAAAGTAGATATAAACGGCGATCGCTCTTGATTCCAACAGGGTAGAAAATTATCTTTTCCAGTTCCCAAATTTCCTAGTGCAGATTGAAATACTACTGATTGCACGATCGTTAATTTTTGGCTTATTTCGTGGGAATGTTTGACTAAATGATTATTAGCATATCGAGCTACAACTACTGTACTCGCCCTTGACTCTCCAGATGTCAGAATTACAGCAGCAATACTCAAGGTAATGCTAGTAACAGCAACTAATTTTTTATTTTCATTTCAGCTATCCTTTACATTGCCTCAAAAGCTGCTACTTACATACTCAATCCCGATCGGATCAATAAATCAGCAATGCTACTAATTCCTCTTCCAAAACCAGGAATTATAAATAGAAGCATCATGCCAAAGAGTCCGAATTGAGTATATTGCAGTGGCTTTAACTGAGGAAAAATCTCACTGAAGATATGAAAGCCATCAAGTGGTGGAATTGGCAGCAGATTAAACAGAAATAATGCTAAATTAATCCGAGCCGCTAGGTAAAGAAATTCGACACTAAAGAGTCCTAAAAGACTCAGATTAGAGAGAAGTTTAAGCACTAAAATAAATAGAGTACCTAAAGCCAGATTCGACAATGGGCCTGCTGCTGATACCAAAATATTTCCTAGCTTTCCAGAGCGAAATTTAGATGGGTTAACGGGCATTTGTCCCCAAGCTATACCCATGAGACAGAGAAATATCAGGGATTCTTTGCCCATGTGAACTACAGGATTAAGTGTCAAATGACCAGTTTGTTGTGGAGTGTTATCTCCCTGACTCATAGCAGCCCAGCCGTGAGCAAGTTCATGCAAAGTTATGGAAAATATCACAATTACAACGATTCTGAAAAAATAAATCGGCTCTGTGATAAGTGTTTGGATAAACATAATTTAGTATATTTTGGTGATGCTCTATCTGTGTGGGCGTAACTTATTTGGTATAAATTTTAATATAGACATTACTTAAAGTACTACGGTAATTTTTGGTATATTTTAGAAATCAAAATTTACTACTTTTATTAATCTCAGTTGATTTAATAGCTGAAAAAAGTTATTTCATAACACTGTAAGGATTTTAAAACCTGGTGATAACTACGTATCTATTTTAATTTTTAGTATATAAAAGCTTTGTGATGAATAAAAAAGTATAGTAATTAGTATAATAAAATACTCAGGAGGAGCGCAAATTACAGATAGATCGATTTTATTTGTGTCTAACTGCATCTATAGTTTTATGTATCTCAGCCTCAAAACAGAGCCGCAACTGTCTTGTTATTTTGGTACATCACTTTGCAAAGTTAATTTTATTACCTGAAATAGCAATAGATTTACTAATAATCTTTAAGAGAATTACGCATATATCAACTTCAATGAGACAATCTGACCTAATCTTCTCAACCTAAAGGAAGACATGAACGATCGCACAAAGGCTCTCCAGGCTCTCGCAGCTGAACGTTGGCGGATATCCCTGATTCTCAGTGGAGCCATGATGTTTATTTACTTTGGCTTTATCTTGCTAATCGCATTCAATAAGCCCCTGTTGGGGTCATTAGTAGTTCCTGGCCTCAGCCTGGGAATTTTACTAGGGGCGCTGGTAATTGTCTCAGCATGGGTATTAATTTTTATCTATGTGCGTTGGGCAAATAGCAGTTACGACGACCAAATCGCCAGACTGACACGCAAATGAAAATTGTGCATGGGGATGAGCGAGATGAGGGAGTAGGGAAAAAACATTGATTTATTTACCAATGCCCAATACCCAATAGCTATTAGCAATTTCTAGTCCAAAATCCAAAATACTAAACCAAAAAAGCATGAATAGTGTGTGGTTGGATCTGCCACTAGCGGCGGATATTACCAGTCTTGGTCATTTTAACCCGTTAGCGATCGCTTTCTTTTTTCTGTTTGTTGTCAGTTCTCTAGGTATTACCTTTTGGGCAGCAAAGCTGACCAAAAATACTGCCCACTTCTATACAGCTGGCGGTAATATCAGTGGTTTCCAAAATGGGCTAGCCCTAGCAGGAGACTTTATGAGTGCAGCTAGCTTTTTAGGTATCACTGGGCTGGTGGCACTCAACGGTTTTGACGGCTTAATTTATTCTATTGGCTTCCTGGTGGGCTGGCCGATTGTGATGTTTTTGATTGCGGAACCATTACGTAACTTAGGTAAATATACTTTTGCTGATGTAGTGGCTTATCGTTTACAGCAAAAACCAGTCCGCATCGCATCTGCAATTGGAACGCTGGCAGTGATTAGCTTTTACTTAATTGCCCAGATGGTAGGGGCTGGGGAACTAATTAAACTACTGTTTGGCTTTGATTATGAATTAGCCGTGGTCATCGTCGGTTGTGTGATGATGGCCTATGTGATTTTTGGTGGAATGATTGCCACCACTTGGGTACAAATTATTAAAGCAGTTCTGTTGCTGGGCGGAACTATCTTGCTAGCGATCTTGGTATTGGCACAATTTGGTTTTAACCCACTCGCTCTTTTCGCTGCTGCCGCAGACAAGTATCCAGGTGTATTAGCTCCAGGCAAACAGGTTTCCGATCCCTTTGATGCTATATCCTTGGGGATGTCGTTAATGTTCGGCACTGCCGGATTACCCCACATCTTGATGCGTTTCTACACAGTACCGGACGCTAAAGCCGCACGCCTCTCTGTTACTTATGCTACAGCTATTATTGGCGTTTTTTATCTCCTTACCTTCATCCTGGGCTTTGGAGCGATGGCGCTAGTAGGACAAGATGCCATCAAGCAAATTGGGACTGGTGGTAACATGGCTGCACCAATGTTGGCAGAATTCCTTGGTGGTGATGCTTTCTTAGGCTTTATTTCTGCTGTTTCCTTTGCGACGATATTGGCAGTTGTAGCCGGGTTGACACTCTCAGGAGCCGCCGCACTGTCTCACGATTTATGGGTGAACGTGGTGCGATCTGGTCATGCTGACGAGTCAGAACAACTAAAGGTAGCTCGCGGTGCGACAATGGCTTTGGGATTACTGGCGATATTTTTGGGTATCTTATTTAAAGGACAAAACGTCGCTTATATGGTAGGTTTAGCATTTGCGATCGCAGCGAGTGCCAACTTCCCAGCGTTACTGCTATCAATGCTTTGGCGACGTTTCACCACTAGCGGGGCGGTTGCGAGTATGTTAGTCGGTACTTTCTCCTCGTTACTGCTGATTTATTTATCACCGACTATTCAGGTGACAATTCTCAAGCACGCTTCTGCACCTTTCCCACTGAAAAATCCGGGATTAGTCACTATTCCCCTAGCGTTTATTGTGGCAATTGTCGTTTCATTATTGACTACTGAACAACAAGCACAGGAAAAGTTTGCGGAAGTTGAGGATCGCATTCACATTGGTTCTGGGATGTGATTTTGGTATTGGGAATTGGGAATTGGTTATTTATTAATTCTTCTCCCCCTGCTCCCCCTGCTCCCCCTGCTCCCCCTCCTCCCTACCCCCTACCCCCCTCTGCCTACTGTCCAAGTTCTTTGATGTTTTTCATCACTTGCTCATATAAGTCGTTGCTACCTTGACTTTGAAAGATACTTGCAGCTTGTTGTAAATCCTTAATCGCTCCCTGTTTGTCTCCATTGGTGGCACGGGCATTTCCTCGGTTATTGTAGGCAGGGGCAAAATTAGGGTTGAGGCGAATGGCTTGATTGTAATCTGCGATCGCACCCTTTGGATCTCCATTGGCAGCACGAGCATTTCCTCGGTTATTATAAGCGATCGCATATTTGGGGTTGAGGAGAATCGCTTGACCGAGATCGTCTATTGCCCCTTTTTTGTCTCCATTGGCGGCGCGGGCATTTCCTCGGTTATTGTAGGCTTCGGCGTAGTTGGGATTAAGGCGAATCGCTTCACTATAATCTTTCACCGCTTCTCTATTACCTTCTAGTGAAGCGCGGGCATTCCCTAAGTTATTGTAAGCTTCAGCGTCGTTAGGATTGACGCGGAGGGCTTGATTGTAATCTGCGATCGCTTTTTCTTTGTCTCCCAAATCAAAGTATGCTAGTCCCCGCCCGTTATAGGCAGCGCTATATTGAGAGTTTTGACTAATTGCCTTACTATAGGAAGCGATCGCAGCTTGTAAATCGCCATTGGCATGCTGATTCTTTCCCTGAAGATAAAATTCCCCACCAATGGATGTTGTCGCTGAACGACGGCTAGCTGGACTGACTCCGATTTCTGTCACCAAAACATTGTCATTCTTACTACAAGAAATACTGCTAATTGCTGTCAATGTAGTAAAAATAACTATGGTAAATACTTGATTTACCCTTGTTCTCTTTTGTCTAAATAAACGCCGTCTCATAATTTAATATAAACTGCTATAACACCTGAGTGCAATTACTACCAAAATCTGGATTTTAATTCTTTAACTCAATAGTTGTTCTAACTTTTCATAGATGTTTAAAGTCAATGACCATTTTACCTTGATATTAAATAGATTTATTTAATAAATCTATTAAGAAAAAATCATTAATCATCAAGTATAAAAGTTGTCGTTTTGGCTCTTGACTATCATCATCTCTGTACTTATTAACAATGAATTCCTTAGTAGCAAAGTCCTCTGACCGATGTTCTTTAAGATACTTTTTGAAAAACTATATTTTAACTTCAATATTAAGATTTATCCTAAATAATAACTCTATAAATTCGGAAGTTTGTAGCTTTGTAGACAATTTACTCATCTTCTGATTCACTCTCTTGAGTTTTAGTAGTTAGCCGCCAAGAGGTAGTTTTTTCAATATCTACAGACAGTTGTTCTAGATTTGAACCTAAATCTTTTTGGAGTTTCTGAGTTAATACGATCGGAAAATCTAAATCAATGTATTGGGTTTGTGCTAGCCTTGCTAATTCTAAAAAAGTAGCTTTAACTGTAGTGCGATCGTAGCTAGTGAGCTTATGATTAGAAGTTTCAGGTATATTTTGAGCTTGCATGGCTTTTTTCATACGTTCTTGCAAATGCTCAAATTCGGAATTCAACAACTTCCATTGTTGCTCAAGTTGTGAATATCTAGTACTTAGTAATATTAAATCTTCGGTTACGGGTTCGGGACTGGCTTGGGCTTGTAAACTTAACAAATTTGAGTGGATTTGAGCAAGATAAATACAGTCTAAATAAGCATACTCTATCTGTTCTTCTGTTAAAGGGCGTTTTGCCCAATCGCTTTTTTGTTCTTGTTTGTCGATATTGTTAAACTTACAAAGTGCTGTAGCTATGGTTTTGAGTTGATAGTTGGGTAATGGTAAAAGATAGTAGGGAATTTTTTTTGCCATTTCCAAAGTGCAAGTAATATTTTTTGCTTTCTTGTTACCGAGAAGCTTTAGATCGTAACTAGCATTGTGAAAAACTTTTTCAATAGCAGAATTGATCATAATTTTTTCAATAAATTCAGCTATGATGTTAGGCTGATCTAGAACATCTAAAAGATAGACGCGATCGCCACTCATATCTTGAGGATTATCTAACACCTGAATCAGCGATAGTCGAGGATTACGACTTTTATAGTCAGCGACTTCTGTATCTATCCACAGTGTTTTTGCATTGGTATATTCAGCAACAATGGCACTAATTTCGCGGGCGGAAGTAAGGTAGGGCATTGGCTAATATTTCCTGATATTTAAGGCATTTTAAGTAAGCCATAGTCTTCTAAAGTAACATTTTGTTGGTAATTTTGGTGTCACAGGATTGCAAAAATGCTGAAGTTTTGAGTTGAATAGGTTTAAACATCGCCAAATTGACTGAAATCTGATAACATCGAGTCACTACTGTAAGGCGGCATAGTTTATCATTCAAAGAGCGCATCTACATTAAATTCATAGAAAGCTATAGACCGCATACGGAACCATATTGGTTAACAACCGTCAAGAAAATTGAATTGACGCTTCTCAAAAATGGCTGCAAAATCTTAGCCTTAAGAAATCGTCCAAGTTTCAGTTTACAGTAACCTGAGTAATTACTTGGGCACTTTTGCTACTTCAAATTTAATTGCTTTTTAACATCTGCTCCTCACCATGACACACAAATTAATTGCTTCCAGTAATCAATTCGGAGATGGATAATGAAAAAGCTAATTCTATTACTAGTTAGTGGTATTTTGGTAGTTGGTTCTTTTGGCTGCCAAGAGGCTCCTAAAACTGGTTCGGAAACTCCTAGCCCTACTAATGAAACTGCTCAATTACCAGCAAAACCAGCTTCGCAGACAAATGAAACTGCCAAAGTTCCAGGAATACAAACAACTCCTTTAGCAGCTAGTACAGATACTAAAGTTAAAGCCGGTTCGGAAAAAACGGCAGCAACAAAAGTTAAAAGTGACTTAAAAACTGAAGTTAGCGCAAAGTTGAATAAAGGCTTACCAGGCAATAAGTTGCAAGTTGAAAACAAAGAGAGTGAAATTATCCTCAAAGGCACAGCAACTTCTAAACAAGAACTCCAGAAAGCTGAAACTTTGGCTAAAGAAGTTCAAGGTGTAAAGACGGTGAAAGTGGAAGCAAAAGTTGAAGCTGCAAAAAAGCCATAAAAGAATAACTGAAGTTCTCAGTTAATATCGGCATCAAAGCCAAACAGGGATTTACATTTATGTAAATCCCTGTTTTTTATTTGTTCAAATAAGTGACAACACTCTCAATACTGCGTAGGTTTTGGAATTTCTTGGTTGAGGCAAGCAGGGGGAGAAATGGAGGCTGGCGTTTAGTTTTGCCTCCCCTGCTTATCCGAGCAGTATTGTGCTTTTCTCTGAAACACTATTCTCCTTACCCCCTCTGTGTTCTCTGCGCCTCTGCGGTTCGATAATCCCTAATTTTCCCCCTACCCTCTTGCGAATTTTTAATTAGTTGATACACTTGTTCTTCATTAGCCCAGTTAACCAGCGCCTATGGTTCATATCAAGCGCGTGGAACTTACCAACTTCAAATCCTTCGGCGGTACTACCTCAGTCCCTTTGCTGCCGGGGTGTACTGTCATATCTGGGCCAAATGGTTCCGGTAAATCTAATATTCTAGATGCACTGCTATTTTGCCTCGGACTCTCCAGTTCTAAGGGAATGCGAGCCGATCGCTTGCCAGATTTGGTAAATAACACCCAAACGGCTAAAGGACGGGCTTCTATCGAAGCTAGCGTCACTGTGACGTTTGATTTATCTGGGGAGGATATCTTACCTCAAGCCGTAAAGATGCAAAGTGAGGGAGATGAGGGAAATGAGGGAGATGAGGGAAATGGGCAAGAAAATCCAAAATCTAAAATCCAAAATCCAAAATCGACAGAGTGGAGTGTCACTAGAAGGCTGCGAGTCACTCACCAAGGGAGTTACACGTCAAATTACTATATCAATGGTGAAGCTTGCACGCTGACGCAGTTGCACGAAGAATTAAGTAACCTGCGGGTTTATCCCGAAGGCTACAACGTGGTGCTGCAAGGGGATGTCACCAGCATTATCTCGATGAATGCGCGGGAACGGCGGGAAATTATTGATGAATTGGCTGGTGTGGCGGCGTTCGATCGCAAAATCATCCAAGCCAAGTCAACTTTAGATGAGGTGAAGGAAAAAGAAGATAGCTGTCGGATTATTGAAACAGAATTAACTGCACAGCGCGATCGCCTTTCTCAAGATCGGGCTAAAGCTGAGAGATATCAAAAGCTTCGCACGGAGTTGATTGCTAAACAATCCTGGGAAGCAGTTTTATCATGGCGATCGCTACAAGCACAACTTGAAAAGTTAGTTCACGAGATTCAAACAGGCGATCGCAATTCTAGTGAACTCTCAACCCAACTCACAAATCTAAATTCCGAAATCATCCAAAAAAGTGCTGAACTGGAACAACTCAATGCCCATGTGAAAGCATTGGGAGAAGATGAACTTTTAGCGGTACAGTCTACCCTCGCCACTCAAGAAGCAGAACGAAAACAACTCCAGCGTCAGCTAACGGAATTAGAAACGACTTCCCAAGAAACCGCCAAACGTCTGCTTCAAACTCAGCAAGAAATTCAAAAACACCGTCATTCCCTAGAAGAAATTGCCGAAACCCAAATTGTAGAGACGCGATTCATCGCGTCTTCCCAACACCAAAGAAACGAAGCGCACCAAGCCTTAGAAACCTCCCGCGAAGCCGCAGCCGAAATCGCCTCGGCTTCGGAAGCGTGGGTGCAGCAACAAACGGCATTCAACCGTCAAATTGAAACTCTGCTGCAAACTCTAGAACCGCAACGTACAGAAAAAGCACAACTCACAGAACGCAATAATCAGTTACAGCAACTAATTTCAGAACAAACTCAGTTAATTGAACGCGACGAACCGCTATTAGCTCAAAAACAAACTGAGTGTAGTCAAATTGAAACTCAATTTAACGCCTCTAGCGAACCCATCCAAAATTTAGCTCAAAATCTCTCAGCCACAGAACAAGAATTGCAAATCCAGCAGGAAACCCAAAAGCGGTTACTTTCTGAACAACGGGAAAAACAACGTCTGTTGGATAAAATTGAGGCGCAAGCCCAGGCACAGCAAGAAGTCCAAGGAACCCAGGCGAGTAAAGTCATTTTACAATCGGGAATGCCTGGACTTTGTGGCTTAGTTGTGCAATTAGGAAAGGTGGAACCACGCCATCAGCTAGCTTTGGAAATGGCTGCTGGTGGACGTTTGGGACATATTGTGGTGGAAGATGATGGTGTCGCCGCAGCCGGGATTGAATTGCTCAAACAGAAACGTGCCGGGAGAGCGACTTTTTTACCTCTGAATAAAATTCACGCTCCGAAATTTACTCAAGATGCAACCCTGCGTTTTGCTAACGGCTTCGTTAATTATGCTGTTAACTTAGTCGATTGCGATCGCCGTTACAAAGATGTATTTAGCTATGTTTTCGGTAACACGGTAGTATTTGCTAGCCTTGAGGCAGCGCGGAAAAACTTAGGTTTGTATCGCATTGTCACCTTAGACGGCGAACTGCTGGAAACTAGCGGTGCAATGACTGGTGGTAGTAACACTCAGCGTTCAGCCTTGCGGTTTAACAATTCAGAAGCGGCAGAATCTGATGAAGCGATCGCCTTAAGAAGTCGTTTGGTGGATATTGAGCGGGTTTTAGAGCGTTGTACTGAAGCGATCGCAACTTTATCAGCCAGAAGCAAAAAACTCACCCAAGAACTTGCAGAAGCGCGTCAAGCACGGCGCGAACAGCAGTTGCAATTGGAACAGTTGCAAAAAGATATTAAGAATTTAACAGCGCAATTAGAGGGGACGCGATCGCAACTTGCCCAAAATAGCGAAAAGTTAGCTACTGCTCAATCAAGATTAGAAATTTTAGATCGGGAATTACCAGGACAAGAAACTCAGTTGCAACAATTGCGACACGCTTTAGCAGAGTTAGAAGCATCCCAAACTCCCAGCGAATGGCAACAAATCCAAGCGACAATTAAAATTCAAGAGCAACAATTACAACAACGCGAGACAACATTACGCGAAGCTGAACAAAGATTAAAAAATTTGGAAAATCAGCAACAGCGATCGCAAGAAAAAATCCAAGAAGCAGAGACACGCATCGCAGAATACGAAATCCAAAAAACCTCTTGTAGAGACGCGATTCATCGCGTCTCCACACAAATCACAACGGTAAACGACCAAATCACCCAAACCCGTTTATCGTTGACTCAAATGGAGCAAAATTTGGGAGAAGAGAAACAAAAACGCGACACTACAGAACAGGAAGTGCGATCGCACCTTTTGCGCCAGCAACAATTGCAATGGGAAATAGAAAAACTCAAAGAAACCCAAGAGAAGCGGCGGGAGGAACTAATTGCACTGCAAAGCCAGTTGCGGGATATGGGGGCAGAATTACCAAATCCGTTGCCAGAGGTTCCAGATAAGGTAGATTTGGAAGAATTGCAGAAAGAATTGCGATCGCTTACCAAACGCTTACAGGCGATGGAACCTGTGAATATGCTGGCGTTGGAAGAATACGAGCGCACTCAAAACCGTCTCCAAGAACTCACACAAAAATTAGAAACACTAGAAGGGGAACGCACCGAATTACTTTTGCGGATTGAAAACTTTACCACATTGCGGCAACTTGCCTTTAAAGAAGCGTTCGATGCTGTTAACGAAAACTTTCAATCGATTTTTGCCATTCTTTCCGACGGCGACGGCTTCTTGCAACTTGAAAATCCCGAAGATCCCTTTAGCAGTGGACTAAATTTAGTCGCACACCCCAAAGGGAAACCCGTACAGCGCCTAGCTTCCATGTCTGGGGGAGAAAAATCACTTACAGCCTTGAGCTTTATCTTTGCTCTCCAACGCTATCGCCCATCGCCCTTTTACGCCTTTGACGAAGTAGATATGTTCTTAGATGGAGCAAACGTAGAACGATTAGCTAGAATGATTAAGCAACAATCACAACAAGCGCAATTTATAGTTGTGAGTTTGCGCCGTCCGATGATAGAATCAGCCGAACGCACAATCGGCGTTACTCAAGCACGAGGAGCTTACACTCAAGTTTTGGGGATTAAGTTACAATCATCCAATACATCTGCTTGATTTTTTGTTAATAATAGTGTATGGATAAACCGGATTCGAGATCAGGACTCGGTATAGAATGACCTCCGAACAGATAATTAGGCGTTCCGACATATTAAATACCCAGGTGATTACCCGCGACAACGGCAAGCGGCTAGGCATCATCAGTCAAGTCTGGGTAGATATAGATCAACGAGAGGTTGTGGCTCTTGGTTTGCGAGACAGCCTGATCTCCATTTCGGGCATACCGCGCTATATGTACCTCAACAACATCAGCCAAATTGGTGATGTCATCTTAGTTGATAACGAAGATGTAATTGAAGATATTGAAGTTGAATCTCTCAGCAATCTGATTAACTGGGAAGTAATTACAGAAACAGGTGAAGTATTAGGTAAAGTTCGGGGCTTCAAATTCAACGGCGAAACCGGGAAGCTTAACTCTATAGTCATCGCTTCTTTAGGAATCCCCCAAATTCCCGACCAATTTTTGAGTACTTACGAGTTCTCAGTGGATGAAATTGTCAGTACTGGCCCCAATCGGTTGATTGTGTTTGAGGGAGCCGAAGAACGGGTTAATCAGTTGACAACTGGTTTACTAGAGCGTTTGGGTATCGGCAAAGCGCCGTGGGAAAGGGATGCAGAAGAAGAATACGGCTATACTCCACCGCGCCAAGTCGCACCAGGCAATCAACTCCCTAGTGGAGTGCCATTGCAGCCACCCAAGCAGAGAGTTCGCGCCCCCGAACCTGTAGCGCGAGAAGAGGAATGGACAGAAGACTATGTGGAAGAGGAAAGGCCACAGCGTCAGGTAATGAAGGCGCGGCAGTATGAGTCTATTCAATACGAAGAAGACGAGGAAGAAGATAACTGGAGTGAGGCAACAGGCAGCGACAGGTATCAACAACCGCAGCCGCTAAAGTATGAAGCCAAGCCTTACAGCAAGCCTTATGTTGATGAATACGATGATTATGACGACGTAGACGGCGATGCTTGGGAAGATGAGCCAAAGCCTGTGAATATTCCTAAGAAAGTTAAAGAAAGACAGCCAGAATACGAAGAAGAAGGCGGATATTAATAATTCGTAATTAAATCCAAAAATTACGAATTACGAATTGCGCATTGACAGGAAAGACCAGAGCCATCGTAGGGGCAATTCATAAACATTGGTGTCAACTTAACGTGAAACCCATGTAAAAATTCGATATTGAGTTCACTCACTTCCCATCACGATCCGCGTTACCCCACCCTAACCCTCCCCTTATAAAGGGGAGGGAACCGGAAATATCATTACCCCCTTATAAAGGGGGTAAAAGAGCTGTGGGACAAAGCTTTGAGCTTAAGTTGACACCAGTGATTCATGAATTGCCCCTATCACGCGGATCTATTTACCATCAATGAATGATTAATAAAAACCTGAAACGGCGTATTTACGTTGATGCACAACATGATTGTTTTGTACAGTGCGTAAGTCCTAGAATTATTTCTAAGATTAAGTTCAGCCCTATCTTTACTTATAAAGATAGGGCTAATTCTTTTAGCCGCGATTTCTAAATCGCCTTCTCCGACTATGTAGCAATCTGTGGTACTGACACCTTCACCTGCACCTTTTTGCTAAAAGACAGACCATTTTCATTTTTGTCAATCATAATCGTGTCTCCAGAGATAAAAGTATTTTCCAATAACTTGGTAGCCAAAGGATTTTCTACCTCTCGCTGAATTGCTCGTTTAAGTGGACGGGCACCATAAACTGGGTCATAGCCTGATTCAACAAGGTGATCGCATGCTGATTGGGATATTTCAAAGAAGATTTTTTGCTCGCGCAGGAGATTTTCTACTCGCTTGAGTTGAATACGGATGATATGCCGCATTTCCGTACGACTGAGGGTATGGAAGAGAATGATATCATCAAGGCGGTTGAGAAATTCCGGGCGGAAATGCGATCGCAAAGAATCCATTACCCTAACCCGCATCGTTTCATATTTGGAATCATCACCAGATACATCCAAGATATATTCGCTACCAATGTTACTGGTCATGACAATAACGGTGTTGCGAAAATCTACAGCCCTTCCTTGAGAGTCAGTAACTCTTCCATCATCTAACACCTGCAACAAAATATTAAACACATCGGGGTGCGCCTTTTCCACTTCATCCAGCAGCACCACTGAGTAGGGACGGCGGCGAATCGCCTCGGAAAGTTGACCGCCTTCTTCATAACCTACGTATCCTGGAGGCGCACCCACTAACCGAGAAACTGAGTGTTTTTCCATATACTCAGACATATCCAAGCGCACCAAGGCATCATCAGAATCAAAGAGAAACTGAGCTAAAGCACGAGCGAGTTCGGTTTTACCCACTCCTGTGGGGCCCATGAACAAAAATGAACCAATGGGTCGCGAGGGGTCTTTCATCCCCGCGCGGGCGCGGCGAATCGCTGCTGCTACCGCTTCTACAGCCTCTTCTTGCCCAATGACTCGTTCGTGTAAATGACTTTCTAGTTGCAGTAATTTTTGCCGTTCCGATTCCAGTAGGCGATTGACAGGGATTCCCGTCCACTTGGCGACTATTTCGGCAATATCAGCTTCAGTGACTTGTTCTCGCAGCAATGTCGAACCTTGGTTTTGAATTTCTAAAAAGTTCGCTTCTTTGGCTTCGCGATCGCGTTGCACTCCTTCCAATTTGCCATACTTGAGTTGAGCAGCTTTATTCAGATCGTAAGCCCGTTCCGCTTGTTCAATTTGCACTCGCAGCGCATCTTCTTCTTTCTTTAAAGCGCTGATCGCCTCTAATAACTGCTTTTCACCTTGCCATTGATCGTTAAAGGTGTGCTGTTTTTCGGTTAGATTGACGATTTCTTGCTCAATTCGATCCAAACGTTCTCTCGTTTGGGGAGTACCCTTTTCTTCGCCAGCTAATGACAGCTTTTCCATTTCTAGCTGCATGAGACGGCGATCGATGGTTTCCAATTCGGCTGGTTTGGAGGTTATCTCCATTTTTAACTGTGCCGCCGCTTCATCTACCAAATCAATGGCTTTATCTGGCAAAAAGCGATCGCTAATATAACGCGCTGACAGGGTTGCTGCTGCTACCAACGCCGAATCAGAAATTTTGACGTTGTGATGCACTTCATAGCGTTCTTTCAATCCCCGCAGAATGGAAATAGTATTTTCCACAGTTGGCTGATCGACAAATACTTGCTGAAAGCGACGTTCTAAGGCAGCATCTTTCTCAATGTGTTTGCGGAACTCGTCGAGGGTAGTTGCGCCAATACAACGTAGTTCTCCCCGCGCCAGCATTGGTTTGAGCAGATTTCCCGCATCCATCGCCCCTTGTTGGCTGGAACCTGTACCAACTACAGTATGTAGTTCATCAATAAATAGGACAATTTGACCGTTAGATTCCGTAACTTCTTTGAGGACAGCTTTTAGGCGTTCTTCAAATTCTCCTCGCAATTTTGCCCCAGCAATTAAACTACCGATGTCTAAAGAAATGAGTTGGCGATTTTTCAGAGATTCGGGAACGTCACCGTTTACCATCCGTTGTGCTAAAGCTTCGGCGATCGCAGTTTTACCTACTCCAGGTTCACCAATCAATACCGGGTTATTTTTGCTCCGACGAGACAATACTTGAATTACCCGCCGAATTTCGTCATCCCGCCCAATTACCGGGTCGAGTTTTCCAGCTTTTGCCTGTTCTGTCAAATCTCTCCCAAATTTTTGTAAGGCTTCGTAACGGGATTCTGGGGTTTGATCTGTCACCTTTTGGCTACCGCGAACGGCTTTGATAGTAGCTTCTAGTTTAGCTGTATCTGTGTTAAAGCCTTTGAGTATCCTTCGGCCAATGCGATCGTCTTCAGCAAAAGCCAAAAGTATGTGTTCTACAGAAATGTAGGAGTCTTTCATCCTGACTCTAGCTTCTTCAGCTCGGTCTAGTAAAACATCTAAACTACGGCTAAGATAAAGCTGATCGCTTTTACCAACCTTGGGCTGACGTTGGATAAAGGCTTCTAGCTGCTGCTGAAAGCGGATTGGATCGACTTCAGATCGAGCTAGGATACGTATTGCTAGACTGGTGGGTTCTTCTAAGAGGGCAATAATTAAATGTTCAACATCTAATTGCTGTTGTTGATAAGCACGAACTATATCCTGAGATTTAACAATCGCTTCCCAGGCTTTATCAGTAAATTTATTTGGATCTGTAGGTTGCATCTTTAAAATTTTGGAACTTGAATTTTTAGTTTAGGGAGTGGGAAGTGGGCAGTGGTTGTAACCCTACTCATTAGACCCAGATAATTATCCAAACATTCTCAGCCTATATCCGCGTGTATCTTCGGTGGCAATTTAGGATTGGTAATTGGTGATAGTTTAATCTACTATCTATTTCCTAATTTAAAACGAAAACACTGTTCTGAGCGGACTTTGCCAAATGGTACTATTGGAGCGATGTCTACGACGGGCTATTCGGTATCGTTGTTAATGTTGGTGATACTAATAGGATTTACGCAGATCAGATTCCCTAACCCGCCTAAAAAGGTGAGACAAAAAGAGAAAAGTCTCGCGTGTCTCGCTCTTAAACAAAACTTGCTGCTCAGATCCCCGATTTCTTCAAGAAGTCGGGGAGCTAGATCCAGCTTAAGATAAGTGAAATTCCACCCTAGTGATAATTTATTTTTTTGGAAATCCCTTGTAAGAATTACTGACTCACAAGTTGCTCAAGTGATTCCTGTTTAGCTGCTGACCCTTGAGATCCTAATTGGATCAGTTCAATTTTATACCCATCTGGATCTTCCACAAAAGCAATTACTGTCGAACCATGTTTCATCGGCCCTGGTTCGCGCACAACTTTACCGCCTTGATTGCGGATTTGCTCACAGGTAGCGTAAATATCATCAACGCCAAGGGCAATGTGACCATAAGCATTACCCAATTCGTACTTTTCCACCCCCCAATTGTAGGTTAGTTCGATCACTGCGTTGTCGCTTTCATCACCGTAGCCCACAAAAGCTAGGGTAAATTCTCCCCCTGGATAATCTTTCCGGCGCAGTAATTTCATTCCCAGAAGTTCACAGTAGAACTTTAAGGACTCTTCAAGGTTGCCCACCCGCAGCATTGTGTGTAGTAATCGCATAATTTATTTTTGTTTACTTACTTAATTCTTATATTTTATATAGAACTCATATTTGATTTTTGAAATATACGTAGGGTGGAATATCAATTAACTTAAGCTGGATTTAGATCCCCGACTTCTTGAAGAAGTCGGGGATCTGGGTAGCAACTTTTGCTCAAGCGTTATGCCAAAGGCTAATGCACTCTACGTAAAAATCTTGGTGCGTTATGCTACGTGATGCATGACCTACATATACTTAGATTTTTTCAAAAATCAAATACTATTCCTATATACGGATGGCGCATTGATTCAATTTTCAATTTTCAATTTTCAATGCCCGACGAAAGTCTTACTTTTGATGTATTGTTTGAATTTTCTCACCTATCCTATCCCCCTGGATGGGATAATAAGTTACTATTAGGGAAAATGTGCAAACTATTCCCTAACTTTATATTTCTCTGCACTCTGGTTATATTGAGGAACTAATTGTGGTTGCCACGCCGGAAAAATTACAACACACCCACGAGCATCTATCAGGTAAAGACCGTGTAGCCGTACTGCTTATGGGCTACGGCGAAGTCGAAAGCTACGAAGATTTCGCCAACTATAACGAACAGGCTTTAAATCTACTGACAGCAAAATTCGCACCAGTACCAACCTGGATTTATCCGCCTCTAGCAAAGCTTTTGGCGCTATTTGACCGCCATGAGTGGGGACACACACACCACGATTTTATCTCCCCACACAATGCCATCTTTGAACAGCAACGGGCTGGGATTGAGAAGCATTTACAAGAAAAATGGGGTGAAAATGTTCAAGTTTTCAAAGCTTTTAACTTTTGCGCCCCTTTCTTACCCAATCAAGTTTTAGCAGAAATTAAAAACCAAGGCTTTGAGAAACTGCTAATCTATCCGTTGCTGGTTGTTGATTCTATTTTTACCAGTGGGATTGCGATCGAGCAAGTTAACAATGCTCTTGTTGAGTTAACTGATGGTGAGGAACACTGGATTAAAGCACAGCGTTACATTCCTTCTTTCTTCAACGAACCAGCTTACATCGATTTGATGGCTCATCTAGTTGAGGAAAAAATTGCTGAGTTAGGCGCAGCTTATCTACCTTCTCAAATCGGTATTGTGTTAATGAATCACGGCTGTCCCCATAAAGCTAAAGGCTTTACTTCTGGGATTGCCGAAAGTGAAGCAATGTACGATTTGGTTCGAGATAAGCTGATTAACCGCTATCCGTTAATTTCGGTGGGTTGGCTCAATCATGACACCCCCTTAATTGATTGGACACAGCCAAATGCCGAGCAAGCGGCAAATAACCTGATTCAACTGGGTGCAAAAGTGGTGATATTTATGCCAATTGGCTTTGCCACAGAAAACCACGAAACTTTATTGGATGTACACCATATCATCCATGCTTTAGAAAAACAGCATCCTGGTACGAACTACGTGCAAATGGCTTGCGTTAACGATCGCCCAGAATTTTTAGCGATGGTGGCGCAATGGGCTGATGCTCATATTGCAGAGTTATTGTCAGAGGAAACTTTGGCAGTTAATCCCCAACTCGCTGGCGATCGCCATCACCATCACCACCATCATTAAGTTTAGTAAGTTGTGCAAAGCTTTGCACAATAATTTGTAATTAATAAGCACAGAGCAAGCCCTGATTAAAACTACAAATTCTGAAACTCCCATGCCTCAATGCGTGGGAGTTTTTATACTAGCACTTACGTAAACTCACTCTGCGATCGCAGTCTTCCCGTAGGGTAGGCAAAGCCCACCCAAGCGTATTGTCACAGTACTGATATACAATTATTTTTCTAATCTTACAACTAATTTACGCCCCGCAGCTTGCGAGTATTATCAACTAAACTTTGAGCAAATTGATCGAATCTTTGGGAGAGTTTCTCATCTAACAACTTACCTTCAGGGCTGAATGCACCCCAAGCTTGCCCGATCGCAATTTGTTCTGGAATTACCCAACCATGAACCCATCGAACAATTAGCCGTAGGTCATTTAGGGCGTTGCTATTAGGCTGACCACCTAAGACGCTAATCAATCCTGTGACTTTATCAGACAGTTGCTCAAAGCTCATCAAATCTAGAGCATTTTTCAGCACACCACTAACGCTACCATGATACTCAGGTGTGGCTAAAATTAACCCATCAGCGCCACTAACTGTATCTTGCAACCTTTGCACATCTGGGTACTCTGGATACTCCTTTGCACCAGTACAAAACGGTAGCTGCAACTGCCGTAAATCGATAATTTCTACCTCTGCACCCACAGCTTCAACCCTTTGCACTGCTACTTGTAAAGCAAGCTGGGTATAGGAGTTGGCTCTTAAGCTACCACCAATGCCAATAATTCTTACCATAATTAACCTACAAACTATTAACTAGCTACTATTACCAGATTTCTTAAAAAGCGGAATCGTTATGACTATGTTGATCTTAGCGATTTATGTAGGAATGTGTCAAATTAATATCTACTGGAAAATTTGATGCTTAAAAAGGAGTTTGGAGCAATTATTCTTTCCATACCCAATTCCAAGACTTCTCTACGAGAGGCTGCGCCAACGACTTAGGGACTTCCAAAATAATAAAAATATCCCGTTGCTTTTACGGTAGGGAGTAGGGGGGATGAGGGAGATGAGGGAGATGAGGAGCAATACTGCTCGGATAAGCAGGGGAGGCAGGGGAAGCAGAGGAGGCAGGGGAAGCAAAAATCCCCCCCCTGCCCCCATTTCTCCCCCTGCTCCCCCTGCTTGCCTAAACCAAAAAATTCCTTAACCGAGCAGTATTGAGATGAGGGGGAATTATTTAACAAGTTTGTTCCCCAATGCCCCATGCCCATCCTTAAGTAGTTACAAGAAACTTGGGAATGCTTTTGTGTGGAAGTTAGACTAGATAAGAAAAGTGTAATTTCCAGTTATTACAATTTTTGATAGAAGAGGCATAAAACCTTAGCTCAACTTGTGCCAGCAGACAAAGGGTAATTATTATGACAAATTTGGGAAAAAAATCATTGATAAAAAGGCAGTCATCAAAGCGCGTTGCTTGGGTTGGGGCGATTGCAGCTAGCTTGATTATGTTACCAGGCATTTTCGGGAGTACCCCTGTCTTGGCACAAAAAGCAGACACCACCTCTCTAAGCTATGGCGATTTGCTCAAGAAAGCGAAGGCGGGAGAAGTCCAAAAAGTAGAGCTTGACGAAACCGAACAGCTAGCAAGGGTTTATCTCAAGGGGCAGAAAGATAATACACCACCGCAACAGGTGAGACTTCTGGCACAAAATACAGAGTTAATCAACATACTCAAAGATAAGAATGTTGATTTTGGCGAGGTTTCCTCTGCTAATAGTCGGGCTGCTGTTGGGTTGTTGTTCAATCTCATGTGGATTTTGCCACTGCTGGCTTTAATGCTATTGTTCCTCCGGCGCTCTACCAATGCTTCTAGCCAAGCGATGAATTTTGGTAAATCCAGAGCGCGCTTCCAAATGGAGGCCAAAACCGGAGTGAAATTTGAAGATGTAGCCGGGGTTCAAGAAGCTAAAGAAGAACTTGAAGAAGTTGTTACCTTCCTCAAACAACCAGAAAGGTTTACTGCTGTAGGCGCACGGATTCCCAAAGGAGTGTTGTTAATTGGCCCCCCTGGTACTGGTAAAACATTACTAGCAAAAGCGATCGCAGGTGAAGCAGGTGTACCATTCTTCAGTATTTCCGGTTCGGAATTCGTAGAAATGTTCGTTGGTGTGGGCGCATCTCGCGTGCGCGACCTCTTCAAAAAAGCCAAAGAGAATGCCCCTTGTCTAATATTTATCGATGAAATTGACGCAGTTGGCAGACAACGGGGGGCTGGAATTGGTGGCGGTAACGATGAGCGCGAACAAACCCTCAACCAACTGCTCACCGAAATGGATGGTTTTGAAGGTAACACAGGGATCATTATTATTGCTGCTACTAACCGTCCAGATGTCCTAGATGCAGCGTTGCTTAGACCAGGACGCTTTGACAGACAAGTGATGGTTGACGCACCGGATCTCAAAGGACGGCTGGATATTTTGAAAGTGCATGCGCGGAATAAGAAAATCGATCCCAGCGTATCATTAGAAGCGATCGCTCGCCGCACTCCTGGTTTTACTGGCGCAGACTTAGCCAACTTACTTAATGAAGCTGCTATTCTCACTGCCAGGAGACGCAAAGAAGCTGTCACCCTTTTAGAAATTGATGCGGCTGTAGATAGAGTTGTTGCAGGTATGGAAGGTACTGCTTTAGTAGACAGCAAGAGCAAACGCTTAATTGCCTATCATGAAGTTGGACATGCTTTAGTAGGCACATTGATTAAAGACCATGACCCAGTGCAGAAAGTTACATTAATTCCACGAGGACAAGCACTAGGATTAACTTGGTTTACTCCCAACGAAGAACAGGGGTTAATTTCTCGTTCTCAACTCAAAGCTAGGATTACTGCTACTTTGGGCGGTCGTGCTGCCGAAGAAATAGTTTTTGGTAAACCAGAAGTAACCACAGGTGCAGGGAATGACCTGCAACAGGTGACAGGGATGGCGCGGCAGATGGTGACACGCTTCGGGATGTCAGAATTAGGCCCATTATCCTTAGAAAATCAGAGTGCAGAAGTATTTTTAGGACGCGACTGGATGAATAAATCAGATTATTCTGAAGAAATTGCCGCCAAAATTGATTCGCAAGTCCGAGAAATTGTTAACAATTGCTACATCAGAGCCAAAGAACTGTTGCAAGAAAACCGCATAGTTTTAGAGCGTTTAGTAGATTTGTTAATAGAAGAAGAAACAATTGAAGGCGATTCATTCCGCCAAATTGTTGTGGATAATGCCCAGATAGCTGATGCAAAATTGGCTGTACCTCACTCATTAGGCATCTGAATAAAAAATAATGTAGAGACGTAGCACTGCTACGTCTCTCTTGTCAGGTAAAAATTTAATTTACAGTAGTTTTCATGTATTTGAACTTTTCCACGGAAGTTTGACTGTAAATCTACTACCTTTACCTAACTGACTTTCAGCATGGACAGTACCACCGTGCAACTCGACAATTTTTTGCACCATTACTAAACCTAAACCAGTACCTGCGGAACGACGCGTAGAGGGATTTTCAACTTGCATAAAAGGTTGAAATAATTGAAAAAGGTCATCGGAAAGCATACCAATACCTGTATCTACCACGCTAAAAAAGATATATTCGTTTGTAGAATTTGGCTGAACTTCAATCCAAACTTTGCCTCCGTCGTGAGTAAACTTGATAGCATTGTTCAATAGATTGATAAATACTTGGCGGATGCGGCGCTCATCAACTTTGATAGGTTCGAGTTCTTCAGGGATTTTTACACTCAGTTGAATATTTTTCTGTAATGCTAAATTTTTGACAAAACTGAGACTAGAGTCACATAATCCTTGAATGGAAGTAGCAGCTAGTTGCAGTTCTATTTTGCTGGATTCAATATCGGTAAGCTCAAGTATCTGGTTAATCAATTCTAAGAGGTTCTTACCGCTAGATTCGAGAATATTTAGGAACCGCTGCTGTTCTTCGGTTACAGTCCCGTGGACTTCATTTTGGAGTGCTTTTACGATCTCAAGAATGAAGTTTAAAGGAGTCCTCAGTTCATGGCTTATATTTCCTAAAAATGTTTTTTTGGCACGATTTGCTACTTTGGCAGCTTCTTGAGCCTCACGGAGGGCAGATTCTGCACTTTTGCGATCGCACACTTCTAATGTCAAGGCGACAAATTCCGCGATTGAACTAACAAAATTTTGCTCACTCAGTTCCCATGTCCGGGGAATATCAATTTGTTCATACAACACTGTTCCCACTATTTCACCCCCAACCCAAATAGAGGTATTAATTAGGGATACAATATTCTTTGCTTCTAGCAGTTCATCCCATAATTCTTGTATCCGTAGATCGGTGCGAGTGTCGGGAACAGAAATGATTCGGGCAGATGTCAGGGATTTAAAATAGATGGGATAATCTGTGCGATCGCGTTCTAAACCTGCCGAATGTTTCTGATTGCTATGTTCATAGAGATTTATACATTGTAGTTTACTGCGTTGGCGCAGCTCACCGTAGTCATCGCTATTAAATAACCAGACACTGACTCGCTCTATTTCTAAAGCATTCGCGGCTTTCTCAGTGATAACTTTAAATGCTGTTTCTATATTTCCTTCTGAAATTGACCTGTGATTTGCCAGTTCTGCTAACGCCTGATGATGCTGTCCCAGTTTTCGCTCACTGTTAATCCTTTTTTGAATCTCTTGCTGTAATTCTTGAGTTTGCTGCTTAATTTGCAATTCTAACTCTTCATTTTTAGTAATCTTTGCAGTAAAGTTTTTACGTAACTGCTGCATCATCTGATTCAAAGATTCACCCAATACCTCTAATTCTTTAATGCCTTGTCCAATTACCACTGAATCTTCAACCTTGGTAAAATCGGCTAAATCTTTTGTCGCCGTGCTGAAGTAGAGAATTGGTTGAGTTATCCAACGGGCGCTGATAATTCCCAATAAAATAGCTAGTACTAATGCTCCCAGACAGAGAAAAATTGTAGTTTGAGTGTTGCGATTAATTTGTCCCATCAAGTCTGCTTCTGGGACAGCCACTACAATTAACCAGTTGACATTTGATTCGCCCTGTAACGGTCTAATTTCTAAAAATTGTCGTTTGCCGCCAAAAGAAAAATCTAGTTGCTGTAAACTCTTAATTTGGTCAAAGTTACTAAACTTAGTTTCTAAATATTTAGCGCTGGCTTGAGTAAAAGAATTCCGGCTTTGGGAAGCTGCTAACCGAATGGGTTTACCATTTTGGAGGCGGAATGGTTCTTCGGTTGTGGAACTTGCGACTAATAGCCCCGATCGCTCGATAATAAAAACTTGCCCAGATTTGCCAATTTTAATATTTTGCAGTAAATCCCCAATTTGTGATAAGTGAGTGAGAGTGCTGTTGACACCGAGTAACTGACCTTGGGAGTCATATATGGGTTGAGATGCACTAATTAGAAGGCTTGGTTCGGTAATGGATGTAAAAATCTGACTAAAGCTGAATTTTTTAGCAGTAACTGCTGCTTGATAATCAGGACGCGATCGCGCATCATAGTTTTTGATTACCTCTGGTAGTTGAGTCCGTTGACCAAGAGAGTCAATTTTGTAGGTGTGGAGGTCGTAACCAGTTGACTTATCGGCATATCTTAGCAAGAATTGGCGATCGTTAAGCTTTTCCACCGCTAGGTGTTCTTGCTGTTCATTGCTTGCCGTTAAAGTGACAGCATCAGGAAAAATCTCTAACTGCTTTATTAAGTATGGCTCCCAGGTTGCCAGATTCTCTATCTTCAGCAACCCGATGTCAATGATATTTTGATTACCGCGTAGTACTTGACGCGGGGTTGAGAAATAAGTCTGTAAATTTTGCTCTACTCGATTAGCAACTTCATAACGCAATTCGCTAGCTACCTCATTGACTGCCTTTTGCCCATTGCAGATTGATAAGTATGCAGTCAATCCCACAGCTAGGAAGATTTGCAGCAAAAATAACGCTACCAGAATGCGACGTAGGGGTATACCTCTAAACAGGGTAAAAACACCACTTTGAACAATATTTTTGTTCATAAGCCCCCTCTCCCTTCCTGTCCTGTAGTAGTGAGTACAACACCTCGACTTCTTTGGCCTACGGGCTTATGCATAGTTTGTACTCGGTCGGGTCAAATGCCAATATACCACAGCAATTCTAAATTCAAAAAAATTAGGAAGTATTGCGTGGTTTCCAGGGTGCTGATTCCGAGATCATAAAGGAGATTAAGTGCTGCCAGCTATCAAACAACGCTCCCCTACGGATCTTTTCTCCAAATCAAACCGGATTCCTATATTACACAGGAAAAATGACCGAAAATATTGTAACTCCATTAGCTCCCCCAAAGCGATCGCTGTCCATGAAATCCAACTTATCAATCACAATCGCTACAACCCTCACGATCAACTTGGTTGAAACTTGGCTCATAAAATCTGCTTAGGATGCCAACACCTTTTGAGAATTGTTCACTTCATTAGCGATAATTCCAATTAAATTCAATTTACTCAAAATTTCTATAGCTTGAGTCAATTCAGTTCGCGTTACTTTGCCCATACACTCTACCATCACAATACCATTGCAAAAAGATGCCACAAGCCTGGCATCAACCGTGCCTAAAATAGGTGAAGCATCTATCAGTACTAAGTCATAACTTTGCTCAAACAACTCTGTTAGTTCTTTCATTCGTTGAGAACTGAGCAATTTCACCGTATCTTCTGGTTCCGGCCCAGCAGTTAAAATATCAATTGAAGGATGAATAGGCTGAACGTAATCTTGAAAATGAGTAGTTGGCTCATCAACTAATAACAGAGATAGTCCCCAATCATTGGATAGTCCCAGGATCTTGTGCAAGCTAGGATTGTGCAAATTAGCATCAATAACTAATACCCGCCGATGCATTCGGGTAGCACTAGCTACAAGCCCTAATACTAAGGTTGTCTTCCCTGCCCCTGGTAGTGCTGAAGTCAACATCAAGGACTTGAAAGGTAAGGGATATTTTAATATCTGAATATTTTGGTAGATCATGTCCAGGTTTTCATGAACGGGCAATCTAGTAGTGGCTTCTATTACAGAGTCATCTGAACTGCGTCGCCCATTCCAAGGCAGTCCAAGCCGCCGCTTTTTAATAGAATACGACGGTAGTTTTGGTACTGATCCCAATACACGTAGGTTTGTCAGATTTTTTAAATCTCCCGTACAATAGATAGTATCATTAAAATTTTCCAAAATCAGGGCTGCTAAGATACCTAAAATCGGCCCAATCACCGCTCCCCCGAGCAAAAGTAACAATCTATTGCCCCCCATATAAGTACCTAGAGCCGGTTCTGTTAAAACTTGCCAAGTATATCCTTCCTGAGCAATTTTCAACCCTAAATATTGTTGTACCTGTAGCAGTTGTTCAAGAGTTTTATGACTAGTTTGTACCTTCGGCAGTAGACGATTATACTCTGCTATTAAGTTTGGATATTTGTTTAGTTCAGAGCGGAGTTGCTGTTCTGATTCGGCTAGATTTTTTTCATTGGCAGTTAATCCTAAAACAGTTGTCTGCACCAGAATAAACTCGTCTATTAATGTTGGATCAACCCCTACCATTGAACCTTTCAAAAGTGATTCTCCCTTACTGCTAGTAGTAATAGATTTCACTTCTTGTCGTAATAGTAACAATTGACTTTGACGTTGCTGTTTTAGTTTTTGTACCGATGGATAATCGTCTGTGTAGCGCAGTCGTTCCTTAGCCAATGCTAATTCCGTCTTTTGAATTTCACTCAGTAATATTTGATAACGGCTTGACTGATTTAAACGAGAAGAAATTAGTTCATTCTGCTGGGATGAAGACGCTATTTGTTGCTCTAGGTTATCGTAGCGAGCGTTTGCATCTTGAAGGTTGGCACGAGTGGTTTGTAGTTGGTTTTGAATATCAGCTAAAGATTCTAGCATGATTTTACTTTGAACTTCGGGATCGAGTAATTTATGTTTTTTGCGAAATTGTTCCAAATTCTTATCAGCTTTACTCACCTCTTTTTTTAGCTCAGGTAGGCGAGCATTTACAAAAGCCAGTCCATGATTCAGGCGTTCTTTTTGTTGTTCTTTATTGTAGTTTTGATAGACTTGTTGTAGAGCTTGGAGTAATTTTTGTGCCTTGACTGGATCTTCATCACGGAAAGAAACTCTAAATACTTGACTAAAAACTTGATTAGCTCCTATACCCCCCTCTTCTGGAGTTATTTCTAGAGGTGCTTTTTTTTTCTGTTTTGCTTGACCATTGATATCCGCTAAGGTAATATCAGGATAATCAAAATGAACTAAATCCAGAGCTTTCTGGAGAAGCTTAGAACTCAGCATTAGTTTCATCTGAGTAGTGGAATCAACAACCTGAGAACTAGAATTAGTAACCTGAGTATCTGCCCCAACTTGAGTATTATTTGATTGTACCCCTTGAGATAAATTGGAATTCACCAATATCTGCATATTGCTTTGGTAAGTAGGTTTGGCAATGACAGCCAAGATGCTAGCCGCTGACATAACTACACAGGAAATCCCCAAGATCAGAAAGCGCCTGCGAAGCAAACTAGTAGATAGTTGTCTGATGTCAACTGCACCTTGTGCTGAAGTAGTAGTAACTTGTTGCTCTTGATTCAGACTAATCTTAGCCACTATCAAACTCCTCTAATATCGAAACACTATATTTATTTGGAAGATTTATGAGAAATGTGAAATGTTTTTACACCTATAGCCGAAATAGCAAGCCCTAATTATTCTTACAACAATGACAAGCTCACTTGGCATAATATTATGCCAATTGGTGCTTTCATGTTCATCAATTCATGCATATAAATTCTTAATCAGTATTGGAAGAATAAAATTTTAATAAATATTTTATTTAAACAATAAAGATCTTGATGAAAAATTAATTATTTTTCCTAAGTATTGAAGTAGAGAATCATCTAAGTAACAACACTATTATAAGAATTAAAGTTATTTTAATTTAATAACTTGTAATATAGAAAACACACTGAGAAAAATATTTAACCCGTACTATTTGGATATTTTTGATCCACTTAGCTAACCGTAAATTGTTCGTTAACTAGTTAACTTACTTGTAAAATCAAACTGCCGTTTATTTGCTGGGCGTTATAAGTTAGAGTAATAAACTCTAAAATAGAGCCTAATTGATTTTAGATTTTAGATTAGAAGGGTTCAATAGAAAATCTAAAATCCAAAATTAAATGCCTACTTTGTTTAACTCTACTTCTCGTCGTCTGGGCACTTCATAAATCATGAAATCATAAGCCATATCAGTGTGGGGAAAAATAGCACGGGCTTCTTTGAGGAGATCCTTCAACTCCAAGGTATTACCAGGAGCATAACGGGGACTGAAATGACTCATAATCAGTCGATGTGCCCCAGCAGCTAAAGCTGTTTGCGCTGCCATTGTGCTTGTGGAATGCAAGCGCTGAAAAGCCATATCTGCATCTTGATGGGCAAAGGTTGCTTCGTGAATTAATACATCTGCATCATGAGCTAATT